>NZ_JALKIK010000009.1:0-136666 GCF_023050955.1 Anaerobiospirillum sp. NML120511 | reverse complement strand
TAGCTCACAACCAGCTTCTTTCAGCACAGGTGTCACCACACTGTACCTTGCTTTCAGCTAACGCTTCCCACTAGCGGGTGCGTAAGGGACTTTAACCCTCAAGATAATGCTCATGCCGAGCACACAAGTTAAAAAAACCTGGTCTTGCCAGGTTTTTTTTTTGCGTAGAACACAAGGCTGTGCAGCGTGCGGCGCGCCCAGGCGCGCTGCTCTGGCACAGCAGGCAGCGCCTGTCAGCGCTGACCTGAGGTGACCTGCAGAGAGGTCATGAATTCGTTGGCCTGAATGATGGCATCCTCATAGGCTGCCCACAGACGGGCTGATGGCACCTTGAAAGTACGGGCATAGGCAAATACGCCCTCAAGGTTGTTGCTCTCCATGTCATCAAGACACTGTACGGTACGGCATACCAGAGAGTTCTTGTTGCTGATATGTCTGCTAATGGCTGTCAGATAGCGGTCAGCCATCAGCTCTTCCATACTCTTGAGCAGAATCTCAGGGAGCAGGGAGAAAGCACCGGTCTGGAAGCTGTAATGCCTGTCCTCAGCTGAAGCATTTGGCATACGGCGCACCACGTACTCGGTAAAGTAGCCGTGAATCAGTACGCGACGGTAGAGTTCATCAATAACGTGCAGAGAGGCGCTCTGTACGCACTTGGTGTAGTGCTGGAGCAGGCCGTGCAGCAGAATCACCGTGAATGAAGGAATTGGATCGTGCTCCAGCAGATATTTGTAAATATCGCTGAGGTTACCCAGAACACGCAGATCCACCTTCTTAAAGCGGTGAATGTGGTAGATGAGGATCTTGAGAATGGCTCGGTTCTCAGAAAGATACTTCTTGAAAACCGGATAGTTAATCTTTGGCTGGAAAAGCTCATGAGCCAGCGACATGATATCAGCCTGGAAAGGCTCAAGCAGTGCAGGGGACTGCTTGAAAGTCATGGTCGAAGTACTCATTGGCGAAATAACCAGATCAGCACGGTAGCTCAAAGACATCTTGAGCAGAGTGGCTTCAGTGGTTCCGTATGCAATGATCTTGAGCCATGGGGCCTTGACCTTGAGCTTCTGGAATACGGCCAGCTGCCATGCACCCTGATTGCCCATGTTGATCATCACATACTCGATATGCAGGATGCCCTTAAGCCAGCCGCGCTTCATGACGTCCATGAGGTCTACGGCAAAGCGGACACCAAAGCGCTTGACCTTGGACATGAAGTCCACTACCTGAACGCTTGGCTCCTGATAGGAAGGGATCTGCAGTACCAGTCGTGAGGCTACGCCTTTCTTGACCAGTGGAATGATGGCCGGGTTGACCGGCATCATGATCAGAGCCTTGGACTTGGCGCCCACAAAGTTGATGATGGAACGCTTCATGAAGTAGTCATCAATAATCGATGCTACATGCTGAGGCAGCACACGGTCAGTTACGAACTTGTTGCCCGATGAGAAGCGCAGACGGTACATCTGTACTACACGGTGAGCGTCGTAAACAGGGGTGCGGGAAATGATATGGCTGTGGTTGGCCTCGTTATTGGCTGAGGCAGCTGCAGCAGTGCCAGGTGCCTGCGGTGGACGGGCCTGCTGAGCCTGAGCCGGCATGCCCGGACGTGCGGCCTGTGGCACACCTGGTCTGGCGCCCTGTGGTACACCTGGTCTGGCGCCCTGTGGTACACCTGGTCTGGCCCCCTGAGGAACACCTGGTCTGGCGCCCTGAGGGACAGCCTGACCTGGGCGACCGCCCGCTGCTGCCATCTGTCGGGCACGGGCAGCCGCAGCAGCCTGCATGGCTGCTGGATTGGCGCGCGCCTGCTGAGCGGCTCGCTGCTGCATTACGGCTGTTGGGTTACCTGACATCTGCTCAAATAGCTCTTGTTCTGGCCTTAGGACAGAGCACGGCACTGGGCCTGCTCAAACGGTTCAGGAGGCGCTGCTGCACTCCTGGTCATCTGGGGGCACTACATATTAACGTACGTACAGGCAAAAACCTGAACTCTCCTGAGTAATGTCCCGCACCGCTTTTGCGATGCTGCTCTGAAAACGGCGCATTTGCGCCTTTTCCGGGCAATCCAGATGAATTATATAATATTGAGTTCTGATTCCGCCCTGATTTTATCCAAATCAGCGCAGACAGAGGTGCAATAACTTGCGGTACAGGTACCATCATGCAGCCAGGCACTGTTAGACCATGGTCTGCACAGACAGAGCTCCTGACTGTGTCAAATAATCAGCCCGCTTCAGGCATTACAGCATGTATCAGTCCCTGACGGGGACCGCAGATACCTTCACTTATAAGCCTTGTCAGGAGCATGCTTTGAGGTTAAATACCCTCAAGCATCGGTTCTGCCAGCCGCACAGCAGGGCACGGCAGCACCGGCCGGCTGCAGCTTAACACGCGCCAGGCTCCGGGCTGAAGAGGAAATTTGCAATTGCAGTGCCAGTCCTGATTCCCGGCTCATTTTCGTGCCAGTCAGCTGGGACAGCCACTTAAATGCGATAAACATCGGCCGGTTAAAAGGCTATGGTTTGAACCAATTCGGGGCACATGCTCATTTGAGCGTCAATTCAGGCGTCACCGTTATCTTAAATCAGCTGTTTTTTGACACCAGCCACAGTTTTTATGACTGAAACAGCCGACAGACAGCAACACCCTCCAGGCTGCCTTTGCTGTGCACGGCAGCATTCGCTGACGGACACGTAAATGCGAATACTCATCCGCAAAACGTCACCTGTGCATCGTTACTGCATGCTGACCTGACTATCTGCGACCAGCTGCCGGCAGAGCCCTGTAATCGTACTGAACATCATCAGGAACAGATATACGGCTACAGGCCCCACCCCTGCGCAGCAATACGCAAACTCAGGCTTGTCGGGCATTAAACCTGGTCCGGCCAAAACAGTTTAACCGGACTTACTGAGGGCCGCCTTATTTTCTGACGGTAGCAATGTTGAGGATCAGCAGAAGTTCATTGGTACGCATTACGGCCTTCTCATGGCTGATGAGCACAGAGGCTGGCGGAATGTGGTACTTCTGAATGAAGCTGAAAATGGAGCTGAGGTTGGTGTTCTCGATGGCAGAGATACAGTCAATGGCATCGGAAAGCACCTCAGAGGAATAAATGCGGTCGTAGATATCGGCATACTGATCATCTGCAATCACATCAACTTCCTCCTTGAGCAGGAAGAGATGGAGCAGGGAGAACATACCGGCCTGGAAGCCGAATCTCTCCAGATCAGGGTTGGCCATTACCTTGTTGAGGTACTCGCAGAAATAACCACGGATCAGAGCCTGCTTGAAGTACTCCTGGAGAATTTCCTGGGAGGAGATGGTAACAGACTTGACGTAGTACAGCATCATGGCACGGCCGGCCAGCACTGAGAACGAACGTCCCGGTGTGGTCTCCTGCAGATACTGGAAGAGATCATGCGAGCTCTGCACCTGACGTGGTGAGGCGTGACGGAAGCGGTACAGGAATACGGCCATGTCACGGCTCAGCGACTCATGAGTGTTGAGGAAGCGAGAGAAGACTGAATAGTCTGGCTCGTCGGCAAACAGCTGATGAATCAGTCCCAGAACCTCCTGCTGCATAGGCTTGAAGAACTCAGGGTCCTGATTGAAGCGCAGCTGAGGCATCCAGAAAGGTGCATCAAGATAATCAATCTGATGGTGGGAAAGATAACGATAGCCCTCGTTATTGACATCGTTATAACCCACGGTCTTGAGCCATGGGGCCTTGATCTTCAGGCGCTGGAATACGTGCAGCTGCTCCTTGACCTTGGCACTGAGATCGATCATCACATACTCAATGCTCAGGATGGCGCGGTTCCAGTCCTTCTTGAGCAGGAGCATCAGATCGATGGCAAAGCTCATACCACTGCGTCTGAGTCGGGTCAGAATGTGCAGGGCTGATGGGGTAACCGGCTGCTCAGGACAGATTCGCAGAACGACGCGGTTGACGGAGTAACGGTCAATATAATCAAGGAAATCGTAGGTAATAGGCATCATGACCATCACGTTAGGGCGACGGCCAATAAAGCAGGACACACCTCGTCGTATGAAGTAACCAAACAGTACGTGATAAACGTGCTCGCTCTTTAACGAGTTCACCTGGAAGAGTTTTCCGGCAGTGAACTTGAGCTCGTACATTGAAATATTGGAATTGGCATCAAATACTGGTGTGCGGGATACCAGATGGCATCTGTGAGAAGAACGCTTTAATTTTATTAAATGTTCAGGAGACAGGCCTGGATATTCTTTGGCCAGCTCTTCAAGAGTTTTTTCGCTGTTATCAGGCAACAGCATTGAGTCCTTGGCCTTTGCATTCATGCGGGAGGCATGAGAACGGGTAGACTCATCTACTGGACCGCCCTGATCCTCAGCAAGAACACGGCTTGGACGTGTACCGCTGCTTGAGAAAATCCTGTTGTCTGCAGGCTCTGCTGATAATGAGGATGATTCAGACTCGTCATTTTGAGCAGTAAACAGCGGAGTATAGGCGCTGATTACTGAACGGTCTCTGCGACCGCCACGAATAGCCAGACCGGCTGGAATATTGGCAGTTGTACCAAGGAAAGTATTGGAACGTGTAAATGGCTTGGCACCACTGTCGTTATAAACCTTTTCACCAGTCTTGGAAATGGCCATAAGGGCCTGGTGAGCTTCATTCCAGATCTGGGCACGCTGAGGGTTAGCACTCTTTACGGCACTTGCATTACGTGCCAGTTCATCAGCGCTGGTAGCAACCTTATGCTGAGGATAGAGAGTACGACTGGTACTCCAGGCCTTCTGAGCAGTGGAAGTAGTCTGTGTCAGGGTATTTTCCTCTGGAACAGCAAGACCTACCTGCTCATTCTTACGCTGCTGCATCTGCTTCTTTTCCAGAGCCTTTCTCTGACGCTCGCGCTCAAAGCGCTCACGCTGCTCCTGGATCTGACGCTTGCGCATTTCCTGAATGCGCTGCTGATGAGTCATGTGCGAGTCAGCATCGTTTTCAGCCAGCTCCTGATTGCGCTGAGCAATACGGTTCTGGATGTAACGGTTGTCATTGGAAGACAGAGTGCTGCGTCTGCGGTGGGACAGAGTTGAATACTCATCCTGAAGATCCTCACCCACAGGATCACCGCCAACAAAATCACTGGTGCTGTTGCGACCGGAAAGCTCCTGAGTGGCCTCAAGAGTCTTCTGCTTGATATAGCTGTCGGAATAAATGCTGTCAGCAGGATAGAAAGACTGAGATGACGGGGCAGAATAATCCATGGTCGCAGCACGGTTGCCATTGCGGGAATTATCCCTGTCAAACATGGAGCTGCCGCCACCAAAAGTGGTGGAACGGGATCTGGCAGTAAGAGCAGCAGGATCCTGGTTGCCAGTTGAGATCTGCATCTTGGAGGCCAGCGGATCCATATCGATCTTTACTGTACCTTCACGCAGATTGACCTTGGCATCAGAAACTTCCTGATGCTGGGTAGCAACAATCACCTGCTCCTTAACTGATTTAACCAGTTCAGGATTAATACCATAGGCTTCCAGTCGGGCTTTGTCGACCTTGCCCTCTTCACCCAGATCGAAGCCCTGGTCGTACCATTCATCGCCATTGGAGCCGTTACCAGCCCAGCCCATGGAGGCTCTCCTGCCGCCACGCTGTGCAGAAAAGTTCTGTGAAGCTGAATTCTGGCCATCTGTATTATGGAAGTCAGACATAGAGCACCTAAATTAAACCTTCTCTCCCAGGTTGAAGCTTTGCTCAACACTGCGGTAAATAGCTGTAGTACTAAACACAAAAATGTGTACTGACAAGCTGCAAGGACTTATGCAGCACCCTGCTGCTCAGAAAAGTGACAGACCTGAAGGCCGGTCTCAGAAACTGTGCAGTGTGATTTAAGGCAGGCAAGTCCAGTCTTTTGCAGACTGAAGACTAACATTTCCGGCTTTATGAGAATGCTTTCCCCGATGCGGGGTCTGACAGGACCTGCACGTTTATGTGCCAGTCAATGCCGGAGTAAACCTGAGAATTAAATTTATGTCACGTTCCCACCAGGAACGGACAGCTGTTGCCGACGGGACCACAGCGCATCAGCAGGGGGATGTTTCGGGCTTTCTTACCTGTGCCCGCAACTGCGCCCATAATTGCGCTGACCTGCTAAAAGGCTAATGTCGAAACCTTATCATTTGTCGGCTTTATACTGTCTAATGCAACATTAATTCCAACTGAACAATTACTATCGGATACAGATCACAACATGGTCTTTCCAGGGCAGTGATACACGTAATTATGTCCTGTAGACGCCCGGATAATATTGAGCGATCTCACAATTCAGAATGATATTGATGAACATTTTCTCCAAAATCAGACCGGGTACTGAAATTCTTCCATCAAAACACTGCCCCCGCCGACGGTCAGCTGTTAAGCCCTTCAGACAACCTTGCATACCAGCTGACCTGCAGCCAGCAAACCAGCATGAGCTGGCTGGACCATCTCTCCCCACACCTGTCATAAGCTCAAACCATGAGCAGCTGAAAGCTCAGAGCAGCTGCATTGCTTTTGCAGGCGTAAGCCCTGTCAAACAGGCCAGGAATAATGCCCGTTACTCACAGCATGATGCGCAATATGTATGTAACTGTTTCACTGTGAAAGTTATCATTTTTCACAATCCCATGTCACCTGCCATCTAAGAGCTGTCTGTAAAATTGAGTTACAGCCCCCAATTTACCACCAGGATAACTCATACTGGTGCCCAACCCGCTCTACAAAAGCGCAGCTCCGGTCCCTGCCTATGCCCTGCCTATGCCCTGCCCCTGCCTATGCCCTGCCCCTGTCCATACCCGGCCCCTGTCCATGCTCATGCCCAGCCCCGGTCCCCGCCCCATGCCCGGCTCCTGCCCTTTCCCCTTCTTTTACCTTTAGCGCACACGAGGCATGCCCAAAACAGCATCAGCACGCCTGGAATCCGTCAGGCTGCAGCGACTGCCATGCTGCAGCATCAGCTCGACTGAAGCATCCTCCCGTCTGCTGCGCCCGCTCATAAACAAAGCGGTCATTAACATCAGCTCCTGCTTAAGTTAATGACCGGTTACAGGGCTGTCACAATGCAGACGCCTCCTGACAGGGTCCCATAACTCCTGCTCAACTGCAGGCTTTCGTACCCTTTTTGACAATACGTTTGCTAATTCTGCCCCGTGGAGCAATTAACAGATAAATGACTCAGAGTTCCTGATACTGCCCGAGCTGGCAACATAATTACTGGTTCCGCGTCCTGTCTTATTGATTATTTTCAGCTTCGTCGCCATCCGCAGCCTCCTTTTGAGCTTCGCTCATGGCACGGTAGATGACCGGTGGGGAACCGTAGCTGACTGGTGTGTTGCTGTCGCGGCTCACCTGTGCGGTGCTGTCGTAGCTGCGGGCCGGGCCATTAATGGCCATATGATTTTTTACCTTGATCTCATTGCGTATTGAAGCAAGGCGGCGGTTGAGGGTTTTGCGCTCAGAGCCAAAAAGGAAGCTTTCATCAGCAAAGAGCAGTGACAGAGTGCGATTGTCATCGTGCACACCGTAGGTCACCTTGAGGTAGTTGTTATGATCACGGAACCAGTAGATCTCGCAGTTATAGCGGTCCTCAGACAGCTCCTTCATGGCGCTGCAGATTTCTTCGTAGAGCACAGCAACATCTCCCACAGCAGTCTCGTATGGGTCAAACCTGTCGTAGCGCATGCTCAGAAAGTTTATGAAATCTTCCTTGTCTACTGTTGGAGAGAGGCGGCTGTGGACAGTGATCGCACTCAGGGTGCCATTGTCACTGGCACGGGCCTCAATACGCTCAAAGCCGCCATAAGGAATGCAGCTGTTTCCAAAAACCGTCATGTAATAGCCTGCTGCAGAAATGTAGCAACCACTGCCAAAACTGTTGCGGCCGTTGACGCTGTTTACCCTGTCTATGTACTCATTCCAGGCAGCCTCATACTCGCGGCCACTGACCCTGCCAATATATTGCTGACCAAAGCTGAAAGGCACCAGATCGCGGCGTATGTAACTGTTAAAGCGTTCGTAACGTTCAAAGCTGCGGGCATTAAGCACACCAATGTAGATACCACTCGAGCTGCTGCTCATATCCTGATCATCAAGCAGAATACCTGGAATGGCTGAAGCGCTGTCGTCACTGAGATCCTGCTCTGCCCCATAGGGTGTATTGAGCTCCCTGATACTCTGAGCCTGCTTTCTGATGCTGAAAGAATGGGCTGATGCTGCATGGGAGGTTGCCATGGCAGATACACCAGGAGCCCTTACTGACTGCACGTCGGAAAGCTGCTTTTCCTCAGCTATGGTATTGCCATAGTAAAAAGAGGAAGAACGGGCCCATATTTCATTTTCCTGAGATTCCCATGCCGGATTGAAGTTGCGGTTCATATCACGGGCATAGGCAATGCGCTGCTCACAGCCCCTGTTTTCCAGTTCACAGCTGATCTTGAGCAGATTGTGCATTACAAATGAGGTGTACAGGTAGATGTAGTGAGAGTCATCAGGAATATCAATGACATTGTCACCATCTACATCCTCCATGTAAGGACGTCCATCAACAAAGCGCGGCTTGTGACGAGTCGGATAGCCATCGACCATTTCCTGGGTATTGAGATTTTCATCATCGCCCTCAGGAGCACGGCTGCGGTGATGATCAGGGAACAGACTGGCTCCTGCTCCTTTAACTTTGGCTATGGCTGCCCCTATGGTGGCAATAGGAATAGGGGCTCCCAAGTCGTCGTGACCTGGTCTGGTCTGCAGAGTGCTAAGAGCAAAAGGATCGCCAGATGAGGTGTAAGGCAGCACGGTTGACTGACCGGAGGTAGCGGCAGCTGCTACATCGCCGGCCAGGTAAGCGGCTACAGAACGGGCATCAGGGTAGAAGTAGAAGGTGTGCTCGTCAGAATGGACGTGATGAAGAGGGTTTAACCAGAATAACCTGTGATCAAGGCAGATGAATACAGGCAGAACTCCATAAGGAGTTACGATATTGGAACCACGGTGCTCGTGGATATAGGAGAAGAGCTCAGGAACATCATGGGCATGATGCTCAAAGATAACAGACTCTACAGGACGACGGCTGAGCGACATGGGGACAGTAGTGGACTCAGGGCCGGTACGCAGGGTGTCTAAGCTTAAAGTGAAGCCAAAACCGTTATCTACCAGCCACATCATGCTGTCGTCGGAAGCTCTGTCAGCAAGAGTGGAGCGGAGGTCTACGGCATCAGAGATAACGTTGCCATCATGTCCTGAAAACGTCTGCATAAAGGCTGCAGCAGGCTGTAAGATGCCAGGACAGAGCATGAAGACTGCAGCTGCAAACATGGCCCATAACTGACTGCAGCCAGTCACTGCTCGCCGCCATATGGCAGATGTCTGCTCGGGCAACGGGCCATAGCGGCCTACAGCCAGGTACTGCACTGAAGCCAGGCGGTCACAGGATTTATTGTGCACTGCAGCAGCCTTACCGGCAGCAGTCTTGCCTGCAGAGATCATGGATTCGTCCTGACTGCGCTCCGGGCTCTTTGTACGGACAACAGGAGGCATGCAGGCGCGTGCAGCATTAAGGTCTTTACCTGCTGCGGCACGTACCCGTTTGACAGCGGGTCCGGAAGCATGATCTTCTGGTTCAAAGCTCATATCTGTCCGCCTAAGCTCCATCAGTCACCCGAAAATAAGAAGAAAAGACTGTACTGTTACAGCAATCTGCCATGTTCTGTTTAACAGCCCCCTCAAAGAGTTCATACCATGGGCACGGACACTGGGACTGATGGCTGGTGCAATGCAAAAACATCGTTACAGACCAATACATAACATCATGCCACTAAGGCTGTCTGGTATACAGGTACAGGCTTATCTATCGAATTTTTTACAGATCATAGATATCAGTCTGGATCATAGCAAAGATAGAATCACAAAACAAAAACCAAACCTGCACAAATACAAATAAAGCCATGCATAACGGATCTGGAAACGCATGAATACTTCATTGAGCCCCTGATCCACAGAATTCTGGTCAAAACTAATATCACTTGCATACAGGTATTTCCCTCCGCGCTCTATATTTCAGCACCCGGCAGCCATGCCCAACATGCAGCATTCCACCGGTCAGCCGGCCCAGACTGGTCTTATCAGGCAGGATCGGTCTTATCCTGGCTGATCACTGCCTTTGAGTTCAATTACTCAGGGCTCTTGCAGACAAGACAGTTACCGGTTGGGCGTGGTAATGCAGGTATGCTGGTGCCAGGAACGGAACCGAACTGAACTGAAGATATGACTTCCATAGTTATTGTGCCGGGCTGAACGGATGCTTTTTAACGAGGCTATGCTCTGACGCAGTAATGTGCCTGTGCGATACGGACCATACGGACAGGATGAGCGAAGCTGTATTGAACCAGGAAGCGCTGTAGGAGCTGGATGAAGTAGAATTGAATGGGATGGGATGGGATGGGATGGGATGGGGTGGGATGGGATTTGATGGAACGGGATGGAGCCGGATGAAGCGGGATGAAGCGGGATGGAGCCGGATGGGACTTAATGGGATGCGTGCAGCAGGCTTGAAATTTTGCAGGCTGTAAAAACAAAAAAAGCCTACTTGCTGACCATTCTCTGCGGTCTTGCAGTAAGCTTGAATTGGTGCCCAGGGCGGGACTCGAACCCGCACTCTCGCGAACTACCCCCTCAAAGTAGCGTGTCTACCAATTTCACCACCTGGGCTTAATCAGATTTTTGCTGAAACACTCTGTCGTTTCAACGGTGCTCATTATAAGGTTTTTTATTGTGATGTAAAGCATTTTTTAAAAAATTTTTAAGCTTTTTTGATGACCCTGATTTTTAAGCCAGAAACGACGCCTCCATCGGGCCTGACGCAAAGTTGACCGCCCTGAAAATGACCAGCTTTACCCCCGGGGGGCCTCAAAAACTTTTTGAAATTTCAGCTGCGACTGCTCTACCGGAAGAAATTTCTTTCCACTGCAAGGCAACTTTTTACTGCCAGAGCCGGTGCATCTTTAATTCAAGGTCTGCAATCGGTAATCAAAAGGACTGCCCAACGCTTCTGATTGACATGTTGCCTGAAAAGCAAACGGCCTCCGCTGCATCCCTCTCAGGGGTGTTTCGGAGGCCGTGGGTTATGGTGATGCAGGCTCTGCGTTGACCATGCTATGACTCAGGTACAACTCAGAGTATGGTGCGTTGCGCCTTGCCTGCTGTTAGTAGACGTAGCTCATCTCATTAGGGCGGATGAGGCTGCCCTTGTCACCGGTGAGCAGATAGTTGTAGATAGCATCGTAGAGAATGACGTTCTGCACGTACTTGCGGGTCTCCTCAAAAGGAATGGTCTCCACATACATGGCGGTGTCACGGAAGATGCCATCAGTGGACTTCCACTGAGGGATACGGCCAGGACCAGCATTGTAGGCAGCTGCAGCAAGAATGCGGTTATTGTCAAAGCGGTCGAGCATCCAGCGGGCATAGGTTGAGCCAAAGCGTACATTGGTCTCCGGATCAAGAAGATCACTGGCACCGGAGAATTTCCAGTTTTCTCTGCGGGCAATGTCCTTTGCTGTGCCAGGCATTACCTGCATCAGGCCCACGGCGCCGGCCCATGACTTGATGGAGTGGTTGAGCATGCTTTCCTGACGGGAGATACCGTAGAGGAAAGACAGAGGCACATTACTCTGTTTTGCATACTGCTCAAAGATGCCACGGAAAGCCAGAGGGAAACGGTAATCAAGGGCATTCCAGTTTTCCGAACTTATCACATAATCAATGGCATAGCGGAAATTGCCAGAGTTAAGCGCCCACTGAGCCATTACCATGGCTTCGTGCTCAGGAGAACGGCGGGCTATCTCACGCCACTCATAGATGGCATTATCATCATCAAGGGCATGCAGTTCCATGAAGCGGATAGCAGCCTTGTTGCTGGCAATATCCATTGGGTAAGAATAATCAGGAGAGATCCTGGCATAATTGAACGCGTAATCTTTCTTTAAGGTCTGAGCAGCATAGAAGCCAAAGAAGCTGCGGTCACGGGCTACCTCAGAGAGAATGGTATCAGCCTCGGCACTCTTGCCCAGCTCGTGGGCGGCACGGCCCTTCCAGTAGCGCCAGTTAACTGCATTGCGCAGATCCTCAGGCAGGTGGTCTATGAGAACATAGACATTCTGCCACTGGGCAAAGTAGATAGCACGGCGCAGACGCTGCTCCTTGAGCCTGGTGTTCCATGCAACAGCTGGCAGATTCCTGTCTACCCACTCTACGTCGGAAAGCTCAAAGGCGCGACCAAGGAAACTGGAAGCAAAGATCTGATAGATGTCTACCAGCTCGGCATTGGATGGCTTGTACTTTTTAATGAAGCGATCAAAATCGCTGCGTGCCTGCTCTGGCCACAGATTGGCGTAGCGCTTGAAAGCAAGCACAGCCGTACGGTGTTCCTGCTCACTGTTACCCTCAACCTTGCTGAACAGCTCTGATGGATTGCTGTAAAGAGCCATCTGTGCCTCAACACGCTTTCCAAAAGATGTGGTATTGAGCACCCTGGCAAGGCTCTCTGTTGTCTCCTGGTAGTAGCGCTGCACATAGGCGCTTTCATAGCGCTTGAGACGCAGGGCATCGGTTAGATAGCCCCTGGCATCCATCTGCACAATCAGCGCATTACAGGCAGCCGGTCTGTTACCCAGCTCCAGGTACATACGGGTAGCAAAGTGAACAGCATCGCCAGTTACACGGTTTAAAGGCCAGTTAGCCTCGTAGTAGCGGCAGATCTGGGACTTCTGATTATGACTTAAAGTTGTCAGTGCTGTTTCATCAAAAGGCTTGTCACCTACCAGACGGGAAAGACGCTGATAGTCCTTGTTTTCAGAGAGATAGCGGGCATAGCGATCCTTGAGCATCTCTGACAGTTCAGCCTGCTCATTACGCTCAATAAACTGCATGGCAGCTTCAAACTTCTCATCTCTGATGTTGTAGGCAAGATAGTAGTAGTTAAGCCAGATATTGAGAGGATAGCCCTTGAGCTGCTCGCGCTGGATTTCAAAACCAAGTGCCTCGTCGCCGCGCTTGAAAGCATTTTCAGCCTGGATGTAGGCATCGCGCATCTTGCTGATACGGGACTTTGGTACGGACTCAAAGAAGTCCATGGACATCTCTTTGGCGCCATCGCCCATGCTGGCTCTGAGCTTTTCGATCATGGAAGGATCGACAGTAGAGGCAATAGCGGTGCTGGCTGCAGCGCCGGCAGCAGCTGCGGCGGCAGTCTTGGCAGCAGCCTTTGCTGCACTGCTGGCTGGAGCTGTGGAGGCAGTGTTCTTTGGTGCTGCGCTCTTTGCAGCAGTCTTTTTAGCCGGGGCCTTTTTGGCAGCTGTTTTCTTTGCAGCAGACTTACTGGCTGCAGACTTGTTGGCTGAGCTCTTCTTTGCTGCAGTATTTTTTGATGAACTCTTCTTTGCTGCAGACTTACTGGCTGCAGACTTGTTGGCTGATGTGTTTTTGGCAGCAGATTTTTTGGAGGTGCTCTGAGAAGACTTCTGGGCTGAAGATGCAGCCACTGCCTCATCAAAAGGGATGCCGGCAGATACAAAAATAAGGCAGGCAAAACTCATTACCATGGCCTTGAACTTAAAGGCTAAAGACTTTCTCAGCATCTTCTATCCCTCTGCTGCGGCATCCTTGCCTGCAACAGTAATCCAACGAAAAAAATCACGAACCCGGTCAGCCGGTAAATATTCGGCTCTGACTGCATGACCATTGCAACAAAGCTGGTCACGCCTCCCTGTCTGTGAAACTATATACTCTTACCGCCTGAATGCATAAGCTTTTGCAGCCTGAACCACAAATCATCACCATGTATTCCCGCTTATGGCAAGGCAGAAATGCCATTGAGCTGTATATTCCATGGAACACAGGGTTACGGCTGTCGAAATTCAGTACTCTAACTTAGCACAATAACGCTTAATCTACCTGTCATTATCAGACCTGTATGCACTTTGCACCATAATAATAAGAGAAATCAGGCATATTTTCTCAACTGTAATTATGACCTGAAAACAGCGTTCAGGTTCCATAGATAAAATACAATACGGGAGCTGACTCCCGACTTTTGTACATCCACAGTCCCATACGCATCCCTTATATCAGACAGATACCCGGTAAGCGTACTCCCGGACCATCCCGCGTCAATTTATTTCCTGCGCGTCAGGACAGCCGCTCAATTTCCTGTTTTCATCCATTTTCCCTCCCCTTTTAATCCCGGCTCCTGTCCCTGTCCATGTATCCCTCCAAACTTATCGATCACTGCAGCCAGTCTGTCTGCCCTTGCATCCAGCCCCTGCATGCCTTTACAGCGCGCTGTGATGATGGCTGCGAGGGTCGGCGCGATTGAGGTGGTCTTATGGCACCGGTTTATGGGAGTGAGAAATGAAAATGGCCCGGCAGCTGCGCAGTGTACGCGGCTGTCGGGCCTGATTGTCAGAGCCGGAGCAAATGCGGCGGACCTTTAAGTATGTCCTCTGTTGTCAGCATCACCAGACCGCCCCTGTAAGGGCCGGGCTGGTCGCTGCTGCGGCTGCTCTGGTCAGCCCTTAGAGGAAAAAGATGTTGTAGTAGCCAACTACCAGAATTACGGCGATAACTACAGGCAGTACGTACTTGAAGTACCATAAGGTCCACTCAGGGATCTTAGGGCCGCTGCCGGTATTACACTCTTCACGGTAGCGCTTGAAGCCCATGCCGCTCTTTGCAGTGATAAAGAGCAGGAAGACCAGAGAGCCTATAGGCAGTACGTTGTTAGATACGATAAAGTCCTGCAGATCCATGATTACGGTCTGACCGCCCAGAGGGTGGAAGTCCTTGAGCACATTGAAGCCCAGGATACATGGAATTGACATCACGGTAATGATGGCAAAGTTGTAGATAACTGCCTTGACTCGCGAAATCGTAAAGAGGTCCATGGTCATCGAAATAATACTCTCGAAAACGGCAATCAGTGTCGACAGAGCCGCAAAGAGCATGAAAAGGAAGAACAGGGTACCCCAGAAGATACCAAACTCCATATTGGAGAATACTGTTGTAAGAGTTACGAACAGCAGACTTGGGCCGGCACCTGGCTCAATGTCAAAGCTGAAGCAGGCCGGGAAGATTACGAAGCCGGCCAGCAGAGCCACAGTGGTATCCAGGATACAGATTAAGATAGCCTCAGAGGTCAGAGAGTGGCGCTTGTCCATATAGGTTCCAAAAATTTCAATGGAACCCTGACCTACAGACAGAGTAAAGAATACCTGGCCCATGGCTGCCCACATGGCCTGCATAAAGCCATGCTTTTGCACACTGTCCCATGAAGGGTTGAGGTAGTAGGAAATACCCTCGGCAAAACCCGGCAGAGATACTGAGCGCACGGCCATAAAGATTAGCAGAGCAAAGAGCACCAGCATTAATGGCTTGGTAATTCGCTCAACACCCTTGACCACACCCAGAGCAACGATAGAGAAAGCAATAAAGGCTACCGACATCATGCAGGCAAACATGATATACGGACTGGCCAGCAGCTCCTCAAAGCGCATTCCGGCAGTCTGCTGAGTGGTACCTTCAGGGAAGAAACCTGTGGCAGTTCGCAACATGTAGTACAGCAGCCATCCGGTAATAACGCCATAGAAGGACATCAGAATATAGCTGCCTGGAATCATCCAGAACTTGTTCCAGTGCCACCTGGAACCTGGCTGCTCAAGAATTTCAAAAGCACGGGCTACAGAGCGGCGGGAGGCACGGCCTACAGACAGCTCCAGAGTTAATAAAGGTACGCCCAGTAAGAGCAGGAAAAAGAGGTACATGAGTACGAAAATTGCGCCACCGTACTGACCGGTGATGTAAGGGAAGCGCCATACGTTACCCAGACCAATTGCACATCCTGCAGCAATAAGCAGGAAGCCTAAGCGCGATGAGAACTGTTCGCGTTGAGACATAACAACTCCTTTGAAAACAGCATCAGCCAGAAATCAGCTGTTCCTTGCTGTTTAACAAGCTTCCTCAGGGGGCAAAGTCCATGCCCCTGCGAAATACCGGGAACTGACCCGGAAAGTTTGAGCTACTCTCCACATCCGGACTACTAAACCGGAATGCGCGGAGAAAAAAATCTGTGGTCACCTGCCCCTGCCACCTGCAGCTGCAGCACCTGGCTGCAGCGTGTGGAAATGGAGGCACAGTGTGATTATTTGCCGAAGACAGCCACATAGCCCTGTAAGAACAGAGCAAAGATAACTACAGGCAGTACATAGCGGTAGTAGTTACGGGCAGCACCTGGAATCTTAAGACCGATGCCGTGATTGGTTTCTTTGATGTAGTTATCAAAGCCCCAGCCTCGCTTTAAGGTTATGTAAAGCACGTAGCAGGTGGTACCAAAAGGCAGAATGTTATTGCTTAAGATAAAGTCGTAAGTATCAAGAATGGTGCTCTCACCACCCAGTGGATGGATGTCGGACAGATAGTTGTAGCCGTACATACATGGCAGGCCCAGCAGCAAAATGGTAATGCAGTTGTAAACAACAGCCTTGATACGGGAAATGCTGAAGACCTCAATGGAAATGGCAATGATGTTTTCAAACACGGCAATCAGGGTGGACAGAGCTGCAAAGAGCATGAAGAGGAAGAAGATACCGCCCCATACTGCTCCATATTCCATATTGGAAAACACGGTTACCAGGGTAACGAAGATCAGACCTGGACCCTGACCAGGCTCAACGGCGTAGCTGAAACAGGCCGGGAAAATTACCAGACCGGCCAGCAGAGCAACGGTGGTATCAAGCAGGGTAATAGTCAGAGCCTCATAGCCCAGGGTGTAATTGCGGCTCATGTAGGAGCCGAAAATCTGAATGGAACCAACGCCCAGACCAAGGGTGAAGAAGGCCTGCCCCATGGCTGCGGACAATGCGTTTAAAATGCCCTCTTTCTGCATGTTTTCAAAGCTGGGCATCAGGTAGTAGGAAACGCCTTCAGCAAAACCTGGCAGGGTAAAGGAGCGTCCTGCAAGGAAGATGAGCAGACCAAAGAGCATGAGCATCATTGGCTTGGTAATGCGCTCAACACCACGTCTTAAACCAAAGGCACAGACGCTGAATGACAGCACCACAACGAATACTGTGCACATGAGCATGATGTTCGGTGAGGCCAGCAAATTGTTGAAAATGGCGCCGGCATCGGCCTGAGTAATGCCGGTTTCGACATTGCCCGAGCCCACCTTGAGCATGTAGTAAAGCATCCATCCTGTGACCAGCGAGTAGAAGGACATGAGGATGTAATTGCCAGGAATCATCCAGAACTTGTTGAGGTTCCATCTGGTTCCAGGGGTGAGTTCTTCAAAGGACTTGCCCAGACTTCTGCGGGAGGCACGACCTACGGAAAGCTCCATGGTCAGAAGCGGGATGCCAATGATGAAGAGGAACAGCAGATAAATAAGTACGAAAATGGCGCCGCCGTACTGACCGGTAATGTAAGGAAAGCGCCATACATTACCAAGACCAATGGCACAGCCTGCGGCAATAAGAAGGAAACCTAAACGTGATGAGAACTGTTCTCTGGCCATAATTTTTATAAATCCTGATGGCTGGGGGCTGCCTGACAGGGTAAAACACATCTGTCAGTTCAGCCTGCAGCTGCAGCAGTGACAGCTTTCCGGCTCAGCACCAGCCTGTCTCCGGGCGCTCGCACTGGCGCGCATGAGAAGGCCTGCCTGGCACAGCTGCCGTTGCTGCAGCTGTCTGTCATTAACCTGTACCCGACATCAATGGCCTGCGCGGTTCACAGGTCAGGTTTTGCCAGTACTGAAAACGATAAAAAGGCTGTTATCTGCCTGACAGCAACAGCCCTTTTCAGGCCCTGCTGTTATTACTGGCAGAGCCTGAATCAACAGGTAATGACAGTTAATAACTACTAGTTACTTGGAAAAGAATACGCTGTAGTAGCAGTTCATGATTAACAGGAAGATTACTACAGGGACAACGAAACGATAGTAGTTAACACCCCAGGACGGCATTTTGATGCCGTTGCCGGTGTTACACTCCTTAAGGAAGTTGTCATAACCCCAGCCGCCACGCCAGGTGATGAATGCAGCATATACCAGAGCACCAAATGGCAGGATGTTGTAGGAAATCAGGAAGTCTTCGAGATCAAGAATGGTGGACTCACCGCCCAGAGGGTGGATAAAGGAAAGCTGGTTAAAGCCAAAGACACATGGCAGAGCAATGAGCAGAATCACGACGAAGTTACCCATTACGGCACGACGGCGGGAAGTGGTGAACAGCTCCATGGTAATGGCAATGATGTTCTCGAACACGGCAATCAGAGTGGACAGGGCTGCAAAGAGCATGAACATGAAGAACATGCCGCCCCATACAGCTCCGTTTTCCATATGTGAGAATACGGAAACCAGGGTCACAAAGATAAGACCAGGGCCCTGACCAGGCTCTACGGCGTAGGTAAAACAGGCAGGGAAAATAACCAGACCGGAAAGTAAAGCTACAGTGGTGTCCAGAGCCAGGATGCTCAGGCCCTCAGAGGCAAGAGTCTGATGGGAGTTCATGTAAGTACCGAAAATCTGAATGGCACCGATACCTATGGACAGGGTAAAGAAAGCCTGAGCCATGGCAGCGGACAGTACCTCAATAACACGGGACATACCGCCATCAGTGATCTTGGAGAGATCAGGCTTTAAGTAGTACTCAACACCTGCTGCAAAACCATCAAGGGTGAAGGAGCGCAGAGCAAGGAAAATAAGCAGGCCGAAAAGGACAATCATCAGTGGCTTGGTAATACGCTCTACACCCTTGCGCAGACCCAGAGCACATACGCCAAAGGCGATGGCTACTACAGCCAGCATGTTCATGAGCATGTCTGATGGTGAGGAGAGCATTTCACCGAAAGCCTTACCGGCAACGGCTGCTTCAGTGTTGGTTCCAAACTCGCCGGTAAAGCCTTTTACGCAGTAGTAAAGCATCCATCCGGTAACCACACTGTAGAAAGACATCAGGATGTAGTTACCTGAAATCATCCAGTACTTGTTGTAATACCACTTGCCGCCCTTAGGGGAGAGCTCTTCAAAGGACAGAGCCAGGGAACGGCGTGAAGCACGACCCACAGCCAGTTCCATCATTAATAATGGAAGACCGAAAGCTACCAGGAAGAAGAGGTAAATGAGTACGAAGATTGCGCCGCCATACTGGCCCACAATATAAGGAAAGCGCCACACGTTACCAAGGCCGATTGCGCATCCAGCGGCAATTAAAAGGAAGCCTAAACGTGAGGAGAAATGTTCGCGGGTTGCCATAGCTGAGGTTACCTACCAAGACAAATCAGGCATCAGAAAAATTCATCGTCCAGGTGGCCACAGGGCCACTGTTCTGATGCATTAAGGCAGCCGCAGCCCTGAGGGGCAGTCGGCTGTAGCGGCTTAATGCCAGTCCTGAGACCTCAGTATGTAACAGATGCCGCTACTGCACACCAGGCTCATAGCCGGGGCATAATGCGCACAGAACAGCTGCAAAGATACAAGGCACAGGTAAGTATGGCTTCAAGCCGGAAGCTGAGGCCGCAATGGCATCAGCCTGGTCAGGCTCTGCCCGGTATCGGACAGTCAGTAAACGTTTGATGACAGTGTTGAGTAATGCCTTAGATGACGCCACTGAGATGGCCTGATGTCATCCACTGTGGGGCACGAAACGTGCGGCTGGGCACGGCCCCGGGATGATCGGTAAGAACACTTAGCTGCTGCAGTTAAGCTCAGAGACGGAAGCTGATCGCTTGCAAAAGCGTAAAACAGGCCGGTCTGATAGCTGCAACCTATACTAAGTCTTCCTAGTTTGCACTATTTTTGCCCCTATTTCAGCACTTTTGATCCTGGCGCCTATTTGGTGCACAGTTTTCATGCAGCTGCCTGTAAAAGGATCAATTGCACAATGCTGATTAAAATGGCAAAAAAGCCACATATTTTGCCATAAATCCCACTGTTTTGCTTAATTTCCTTGATCTGAGCCTCAAATATAAACTTCTGTGGATAACTTTCTTTGCACCACAATTGAACACAATTAATACATACAGAGCACAGCACACTATGTGCACAGCTCACACCAGTGCACCACATATGATGCCTCCCGCCCGCCTGTCAGCGCTGACTGCACTGCCCGCACGGCCAGCGGCGCCTGCACGCCCGGAGGGCCCACACCGCCGTACGCTGCAGGCAAAATAAAAGGTCCATGAGTCAAATCTCATGGACCTTTTATTTTGATGGGGACTGATGCCGGTGGCATCAGGCCGGCAGGCTGTTAGACAGTCTCTTCTGAGGACTCGTCAGCAGCTGGCTGCTCTTCGGCCTGCTGCCCGGCAGCGGCCTCTTCCTGCTGACAGGCACGGATAGACAGACGAATACGGCCATTGGCCTCGTCAACACCAAGGACACGTACTCTTACGCTGTCACCAATGCGCAGGTAGTCAGCAACATTGTCAACGCGCTCATCAGCAATCTGAGATACGTGAACCAGACCATCACGGCCAGGCAGAATGTTAACGAATGCGCCGAATTCGGTAATACGGACAACCTTACCTACATAGTCACGGCCTACCTCAACATCAGCGGTAAGCTCTTCAATGCGGGCAATGGCAGCCTTGGCATCAGCCTCGGAGGCAGCGGCAATACGTACGGTACCGTCATCGCTGAGGTCGATGGAGGTGTTGGTATCGGTCTGGATGGAGCGGATGTTGGAGCCGCCCTTGCCGATAACGTCCTTGACCTTCTCAGGGTTGATGTTGATAAGAACCATACGTGGAGCAAAAGGAGACAGAGTAGCCTCAGGCTCAGGCATGGCAGAGCTCATGATCTTGAGCAGGTGGATACGGGCAGCGTGAGCATCGGTCAGAGCCTGCTGCATGATCTCACGGGTAATACCGTCAGTCTTGATGTCCATCTGCAGAGCGGTAACACCCTCGGTGGTACCGGCTACCTTGAAGTCCATATCGCCAAGGTGATCCTCGTCGCCCATGATGTCGGTAAGAACAGCAACACGGTCGCCTTCCTTAACCAGACCCATGGCAATACCGGCTACGGCTGAGGAGCATGGAACACCGGCTGCAAACAGAGCAAGGGAACCGCCACA
The DNA here is from genome assembly GCF_023050955.1 of Anaerobiospirillum sp. NML120511. Lineage (NCBI taxonomy): Bacteria > Pseudomonadati > Pseudomonadota > Gammaproteobacteria > Aeromonadales > Succinivibrionaceae > Anaerobiospirillum > Anaerobiospirillum sp. NML120511. The sequence goes on along the minus strand of NZ_JALKIK010000009.1, from coordinate 115,522 downwards.
GACAGAGGCCATGGAAGAAGAGCCGTTGGACTCGGTGATCTCTGATACCAGACGGATGGTGTATGGGAACTTCTCTGCATCTGGCAGAACGGCGCGCAGAGCACGCTTGGCCAGACGGCCGTGACCGATTTCACGACGCTTTGGAGAACCGATAAGACCGGTCTCACCTACGCAGTATGGAGGAAAGTTGTAGTGAAGAATGAAGCGGTCAGTACGGGTACCGGTCATGTCCTCAAGGGTCTGAGCATCACGCTCGGAACCGAGGGTACAGGCGGCAATGGCCTGAGTCTCACCACGGGTGAACAGAGCAGAGCCGTGAACACGTGGCAGAATACCGGTAGCAACAGTAATAGGACGGATCATGCGCTGGGTACGGCCGTCGATACGCTTCTCACCGCTGAGGATACGCTCACGTACAGTGGTACGCTCGAGCTCGAACAGGATGGTGGCAATCTTCTGGCCCATCTCTGCCCACTCTTCCTTCATGGCGGTAACCTTTGCAGTTACGTCCTCAGCAATGGCAGCAAGACGCTCCTGACGCTCAAGCTTGTCAACGATATAGAAAGCCTGACCAATGTCCTCACGGGCGAGGTTCTGTACGGTGGCGACCAGCTCTTCATCTTCAGCAGGCTTCTGCCAGTCCCATACAGGACGGTTGACCTGCTTTCTGAACTCTTCGATTTCACGGATAACAGTCTGCTGCTGCTCGTGGCCGTACATAACGGCGCCCAGCATTACGTCCTCAGGGAGGATCCTGGCCTCAGACTCAACCATGACCACTGCCTGGCTTGAACCGGCCACTACCAGATCAAGAGCAGACTCGGCCATTTCGGAGGTAATCGGGTTTAAGACATACTGACCGTTGATGAAGCCTACACGGGCAGCACCTAAAGGACCATTCCATGGCAGACCGGAGGTGGCCATGGCAGCGGAGGCGGCTATGATGGAGATAATGTCAGTTGGAACCTCAGGATTGGCTGACATTACGGTAACCACAACCTGAACCTCGTTGACGAAGCCATCAGGGAATAATGGACGTAATGGACGGTCAATTAAACGGGAAATAAGGGTTTCACCCTCAGAGGCACGACCTTCTCTTCTGAAGAAGGATACCGGAATCTTGCCGGCGGCGTAGGCGCGCTCCTGATAGTTGACGGTCAGAGGGAAAAAGTCACGTCCCTCGACGGCGTCCTTGCGCTTGCATACTACTGTGGCCAGTACGGTAGTGTCATCCATAGAGGCGAGCACAGCAGAGTCTGCCTGACGACCAATTGCACCTGTTTCCAAAGTAATGGTGTGGCGGCCATACTTAAAAGAGCGGGTGATAGGCTGTAAATTCATCAAAAAAATTCTCCAGTCCCAGAAAATTATGTCTTTATCAAAATTGCGCAGGCCAGGGAGGGTCAGAATGTCACTTCCGGGAGGCTGTTGTCATGGGGATCAACCCGATCCACTTCTGCATGACCGCCGCAGCCGGGAATTAAGGTTATCAGGCAAAGGGCGCACTCAGCTGCACCTGCCCATCCGGGGCAGATGGCTGCGGACTGCTTGTAAAACCGTTTCCAGTCCTGCTCTGACTTGCCTGGGATCAAGACCAGGCCCTTGATTACCTGACTGTACCCTGTGCCGGTCCTGGCGCAATCTTCAAAAATTCCTGCGCGCTTCCGCTTTCGTACGGAGCCCACTTGCGCTCGATACTGTGCCTGAAGCATGACAGCTTTACTCTCATGCCTCATGACTCACGCAGCACGTCATTACGCTGCTGAGCATGTCAATTTTTAGGGATTTTCAGTTGCTTACGACCAAACCTGCAAAGTTTAGCTAATCGATCCTACATTATAAGGAAAACGGCTGCTAAAGGCACATAACTTTTTAGAAACTGTGTAGCCTCTAACACAGTTTTAACCGCCATCTGCATGCAATCCCGGCCGCTCGTGCAGCCCTGTCTGCACAAACCCCGTCAATATGTTGTTCCGGTCCATATTCCCGGCTGCACCGCCCACGAAAGCGCCCTGCCCCTGGCCCCATGAGCCCGGTGACCTGGGGCCCTGGCCCTGAGCAGCAGGGCAGCCTGACGCCCTGCTGGTGCCAGCCTGACGTCCCGCTGGTGCCAGCCTGACTTTTGCGGGCCCATGAACGCAGAAAGCCCGCAGCACAACATGCTGCGGGCTTTCTTCCCAGGCCGCCTCCAAAGGGAGGCAGCCCCTGCTGAAAACAGCAGATATACGGACTAGCGACGGAGCTTTAAGCGCTCAACGATAGAAACGTAGCGGGAGTGGTCCTTGCCCTTTAAGTAGTCTAAGAGACGACGACGCTGGGCAACCATGCGGAGCAGGCCACGACGGGAGTGGTGGTCCTTCTTATTAGCCTGGAAGTGTGGCTGTAAGTCAGCGATACGATAGGTTAATAAGGCGATCTGAACCTCGGCAGAACCGGTGTCATTGGTACCACGGGAAAACTCGGCAACGATCTTAGCCTTTTGCTCTACGGATAAAGCCATTGTAATGCTCCTTTGTGAACAGGATACGCCCTTTCCGATCACAAACTCAGAAAGGGTAAAAATTAACTGAGGCGCAATTCTATCACACCAGGGCGATAAAGCAAGCGCTTTTATACGGCCTGAACAGCCTTTTTACGGGCATTGAGGCCCAAAATCCAGATCCCCGTTCCCGCACTTAAGAACAGGTCGGGGACGGCTCTTTGAGCCACCTTAAAAACAGGCCAGGAAGCGCTCTGTCAGCCCCTCAAACGACAGACCGGCCAGCGCTGCACAGGCGGCGCGGCCGGTCATGTCATGCTTTGCTGCAGCCCAGCCCGGCGGCAGGCGCCGGAGCTGGTCACAGCAGTTACAGTCAGGCCTGAGAAATTCAGGCATGAGAAAGTCAGGCCTTTGCCTTCGGCTCAGCATCTGAGCTGCCAGGCAAGGCGGTAATATTTTCGTTAAGACGGAACTTGCCAATCACAGCTGACTGGTTTGTAGCCAGATCATTGAGCACGTGCATATTGGTCTGAAGCTCATGCATCTGCTCGTAGCTGTCCTCGGCAAGCTTTGAAATATGAGCAATGCTGGAGTTAATCTCAGAGGCAGAATTACTCTGCTGCTGACAGGACATTACGATCTGCTCGGACATGTCGGAAATAGTGGCGATAATGCCCATAATTTCCTCAATGGAGGAGTTGGCACGGGAGCTTTGCTGCAGGGAGTTGCTCATTTCGCTTTCGCAGGAGGCCATCACGGCTACGGAATTGGTTACGGCCTTTTCCAGCAGGTTGATGGTATTGCTTACCTCCTTGGTGGACTTGGCAGTACGGATAGCCAGCTCACGAATCTCGTCAGCTACGATGGCAAAGCCACGACCTGACTCACCGGCACGGGCCGACTCAATGGTAGCGTTGAGCGACAGCAGATTGGTCTGATCAGCAATGTCAGCAATGGTCTGCACAATGGCCTCAATCTGATTACTCATCATGTGAATCTTGTTGATGGCCTCAGAGGAAGCACGCAGACGGTCAGAAAGGGTGTGGGTGGTGGTGATATTGTCCTGCATGGTGCAGCGGCAGGTATCAGAGGCCACCTCGGCGCTCTTAACCTCTTCGAGGGTAGAACGGGCAAATTCGGTTACCTTCTCAACGGCTACTTCCATCTCAGAGGTGGCACTGGCTACGCTCTGTGCAGTGTTACGCTGAATGGAAATGGCTTCATTGGTAGCATCAATGGAGCGCATATTGGTGTTAACAAGGCCGTAGAGCTTGTCTACGTCATTCTTAACCACAGTCAGGGTGCCATTGGTGTTATCCACCACGTAATCTACCAGCTTGCCAATAGAGCCGATCTCATCGCTGGCTTCAAGCTGAACCTTGTCACGCAGGTCGCCCTGAGCCATGGCCATCAGGCGGCGCAGCAGTACACCGGTATCACGGCGCAGAGAATGACGGATTGTGATATTTGTGAGGATAATGACGCACAGGGCAATACCCAGACCAAGGAACAGGCTGTACTTAACCCAGTGAATCATCGTATCTATGACTGACTGCTCAGCAATGCTGCGGTTGTTCAGATAGGTAAGCAGGTTACGCAGCTGGAACAGGGCCGGCATACTGCAGGTTGAGGTCTGCTCATAGGCAAGACGGGCTGCAGCTTCAGGATCACTCTGGAAAGTACGGGTAATATTCTGGGTGCTGCTTACCAGGCTGTCGACGAGAGCTTTAGTACGGGAAAAGTACTTGTTCTGCAGAGTATCCTTGACCTGGTCATCACTTACCATTTCAATCATGGCACTGAGCGCTCTGGTATTGGACTCAACAGCGCTGACAGCTCCGGTGATTTCATTGAGCAGCTCGGTGGTGCTGCCATCATTACGGGTCAGACGGGCTATGGCATTTTCCAGGGTCAGAATATCATTGCCCAGCAGGTTGGCCTTGCTCACCACGGTACGCACGCCTGAGCGTGACAGTGAGTCATTAACCTGACTGGTCATGAAGGTGACCACCAGAGTAGCAACAAGGAAGAGGAAAAAGGTAATACCCACGCACATGTACAGACGGTGAATGATGGACATACCGCCAAAGCGCATGGTAAACAGGGCAAGGAAAAACGGCAGGTGAGGGCGGGCCAGATTCACCTTGGTCTTTTTGGCAAACTCGATATCAGATAAAGCATCGTTTTCAGAGCTTTCTTTGTTTTGTTCTGAGTACATAAAAAAACCCTTTCCGCTTAAGTCCAGGTACGGGCAGCTGGTGAATGGGGACGGCGTCTTTAGACCGTGGGGAACCTGCAGGCGGGCTGCAGCATGAAATCTGTTGTGGGTTTAAGGCCAGAAAAAACAGCAGTCAAAATATCGTTATGGCGGGCATTAAAAGTACTGAATCCCGCATCGATGCTGTGTTTCCGGATAGCAGACATGGGCACATACAGGACATCATTCCTGCTGTCCTTATAAGTTAAGACCTGCTCCGAATGCTGCTTAATTTCGCATAGACGCTCTCGGACCGGTTAAGAGCGTATATTCGTAGTGAACTGGCACAATGGGCTGCTTAAGATACAGCAAAAAGCGTGCTTATTTTGCAAAAAGTCTTTTCGCAAAAAGACCGGATATGGCGCAAGTCCCAGTGTGCATGGCCCTGACGAATCTAAACGACTGAAATAATCAGTAATTTCAGACGTTGTATCTTAGCATTTTTTGGTTTATGTGCCATCAATATCTCCAAAACATTACAGCGTATTATGTCAGTGTGATTTTCATCGCACCGGTTTCTAAGACAGTTATCAATTTATTGCAAACAGGTTGTTTATGGGGTTTCAGGTTTGAACTGAAGCTCCAGTGGAGAACTTATAAACACCATAACCAGGCCTCAAAAACCGCATAAATAAACCAGTTTTTAAGATAACGCAATGAAAATCACAAGAGCTTAATACGCCGCACCAAAACAGTCACTGAGTCACAAAATATAAACAGTCAGTATCTTGCCACACTGCCGGTCTCCTCACTGACAATCTCCTCACTGACAATCTCCTCACTGCCCTCCACCCCTCACCCCACCCTGCACTCTCCTGCATGCAGCTCTGAACTCAGGGGATTGCATGCTGCAGCCCCCGGCTCCACGCAAGGACAAGGAGTCCCGATTCTGCACCTGGGTGCAGCACAGGACGCAGCCGGCATCAGGGTGCAGCATAGGACGCAGCCGGCATCAGGGTGCATGACAGGCCGCTGCTGGCACCATGGTGCAGCTGGGAGCTGCTGACTTCAGGGAGTGCTTATGCTGCGCTATGGCATTTTGCCTTGAATACAGGGGTAATGATATGATGTGATGATTTTCTGCACGGGCTGAGACAAGTCCTTACGCAAAACATCAAACAGGCCAGTGGCCGGACCGACTGACCCAGCCCTGCCTGCATTTCAGCTTATGGCAGAACACAATCTTCATCTGATGCCTGCGGCATTGTAAGTCCGCCCGGACAGGATGCATGCATCCTCAGAGCTGTCAGCTTTACCCGGAGCCGTCAGATGACAATCTCATAAGAGAGTTATTATGGCTGGTAAGAAAAAGAACAGCGGTGGCGCAGAAATCGCCGTCAACCGCCGTGCAAAACACGATTATTTTATCGAGGAGCGCTATGAGGCCGGCCTGTCATTACAGGGCTGGGAGGTCAAATCCCTGCGCTCAGGCAAGGCCAATATTTCAGAGGCCTATGTCATGGTCAAGGACGGTCAGCTGCTGCTTATCGGCGCTACCATAAATCCGCTCAAGACCTCATGTGCTTTCGTGGTCTGTGACCCTACCCGTACCCGCACCCTGCTGATGAACCGCCGTGAGATTAACAAGCTCATGGGCCAGTCCCAGCGTCAGGGCTATACCATCATGCCGCTGCGCCTGTACTGGAAAGGTTCCTGGGCCAAGCTGGAAATCGGTCTTGCCCGAGGCAAGCAGGAACATGACAAGCGCGATACCATCAAAGAGCGCCAGTGGCAGCGTGAAAAGGCCCGCGTAATGAAGAAGTCCTCATAGACTTTTACTGAACTTAAACCCAAAAAAAATCCCGGATCGGCATCAGCTGATCCGGGATTTTTTTATTTGAGACTGACAGCCCTGAACCAAAGCTCAGGGCCGCCTGGCCAGAGCATGGTCGCATGACTGGCGCGTGGGGCGCTGTTAGTCCATGGTCTCCATTTCTTCCTCGCGGCGCTCAATCTTCTTAGGGATTAAGTGCCTGCGCTCAATCTTTAAGAGCAGAGCCCAGGTTGAGGCAACGTATACGGAGGAGATGGTACCGAAAACAATACCTACGGTAAGAGCCAGAGAGAAACCGAAAATCATGTCACCGCCGAAGATGAGCAGTGCCAGAACGGTAATCAGAGTGGTACCGGAGGTAATGATGGTACGGGACAGAGTCTGAGTCAGGGAGACGTCAAACAGACCGTCCATATCAAGGTCATGGGCAAGGCGGCTGGCGTTTTCACGAATACGGTCAAACACAACGATCTTGTCGTTAAGCGAATAACCAAGCACAGTGAGCACAGCAGCCAGTACAGTCAGGTCATACTCAATCTGCCAGAAAGAGAAGACACCGAGTACTACCACCACGTCATAGGCAAGTGAAATAACTGCACCAGTAGCCATTCTCCACTCAAAGCGGAATGCAATATAGACCAGAATGGCGATCAGGGAGACCACGATGGCCACAATGCCGCTTTCTACCAGCTCAGCACCAACTGAAGGACCAACATACTCAGAACGGGTGATGCTGGACTTTGGATCGAGCTTGAAAGAGGCTTCCTGAATCTTGGTGGTTACATACTGCTGATTGAGGTCATCCTTTGGAGCTACACGGATCATGACGTCACGGGTAGAGCCGAAGTGCTGAACCACACCCTCAATGCCCTCGTCGGCATAAGCCTTACGGACCTTGTCCAGATCCATGGCATTGCTGTAGTGGGTTTCAACTACGATACCGCCGGTAAAATCAAGACCCCAGTTAAGACCCTTCATGGCCATGGAAACAATGGAGGCGATCACCAGACCGAGGCAGATGAGCTCCACTGTTCCCTTGATCTTCATAAAAGGGATAACAGTTGTATCCTTAATGAACTGTAACATTACATCACTCCCTTAGATGCTCAGCTTCTTGAGGTTTGGTCTGCCGCCCCAGATGATATTTACCACGGCACGACATGCGGTCACGGAGGTAAACATTGAGGATGCAAGGCCAATCATTAACACCAGAGCAAAGCCCTTTACGGCACCGGTACCCACCATAAAGAGGATAAATGCGGTGATAAAGGAGGTAATGTTGGAGTCAGCAATGGTTGAGAAAGCTCGGCTGTAGCCCTCGTTGATGGCTACCTGGACAGATCGTCCATTGCGCAGTTCTTCTCGTATGCGCTCGTAAATAAGCACGTTTGCGTCCACCGCCATACCGATGGTCAGCACGATACCGGCCATACCTGGCAGAGTCATGGTTGCACCAGGCACCATGGACATGACACCTACCACCATTACCAGGTTAAACAGCAGAGCCAGATTTGCTACAAAACCAAAGGCCTTGTAGTAAATGATCATGAACACGCCCAGGGCAGTGAAGCCGTAAAGCATGGCGCGCAAGCTGTTGTCGATGTTTTCCTGACCAAGGGATGGACCAATGGTACGCTCTTCGACGATCTGGATAGGGGCAATCAGAGCACCAGCACGTAATAACAGGGCCAGATTGTGAGCCTCACGTGCTGAATCAATACCGGTAATACGGAAGTTGGCGCCCAGACGGGACTGAATGGTGGCTACGTTAATAACCTGCTCAACCTTCTTGAACTTTGGCTTGTAACCTGGCTGACCAATCTTTGGAGCATCAGGGTCAGTGTTCTCCACTACCTTGAACTCGATAAAGTTGGTGGCCATGGCCTTGCCCACATTGTCCTTGGTGAACTCGGACATGATGGAGCCGCCACGGGCATCAAGAGAGATGTTTACCTGAGGACGGCCGTTTTCATCAGTTGAAGAAGAGGCATCAACGATGTGGTCACCGGTCAGAATTACTCTCTTTTCCAGGATTACAGGGTAGCCGTTACGATCCTGATGCAGCTCAGTGCCAGGCGGGATACGGCCCTGCATGGCAGCATTAACATCAGCATTGGAGTTGACCAGACGGAATTCGAGGGTTGCAGTAGCACCAAGAATTTCCTTGGCACGGGCAGTGTCCTGAACACCTGGCAGCTCAACAACCACGCGCTCAGCACCCTGACGCTGAATCAGAGGCTCAGCAACACCAAGCTCGTTAACACGGTTACGTAAGATGTTGATGTTCTGATCAACAGCAGCGGTTCTGATCTGGGAAAGGCGGGCTTCGGTCATGCCGGCACGGATAAAGTAGCTGCCGTCACGCTCGGAGTTCTGGAAGATAAAATCGCGGTGATTCTTCTTTAAGAGGTCGGCTGCAGCATCGCGGCTCTGAGCGTCACGGAAAGTGATCAGCACATCATTGCCGTCTGCACGGGCACCGGAAAGACGGATATTGTTCTGTCGCAGCTCATTACGGAGATCAGAAACCAGCTGGGTTCTCATCTTCTTCATGGCTTCATCCATGTCAACTTCCATGAGGAAGTGCACGCCGCCACGAAGGTCAAGACCAAGCTTTAGCGGATTCATACCCAGATTGCGCATGAACTCCGGTGTGGCAGGAGCCAGATTTAAGGCAGTAATATAGCGGTCACCCAGGTTGGACTGAACCAGGTCCTTGGCCATAATCTGGGTATCAGTATCAGTAAAGCGGATCAGCATCTGGCCCTGTTCATCAAGCTCGGAAATACCCTTGATGTTCTTGGTCTTAAGCAGGTTCTCAACCTCGGCTGCTACTTCCTGAGAAACAGGATTACCGTTGGTGCCAGAGACCTGCAGGGCAGGATCCTCACCATACAGATTAGGTATGGCGTAAAAGAAACCTATGGCAATGGTGGCAAAAACCAGCAGGTTCTTCCACCAGGGAAATTTATTTATCACAATTCATCTCAAAAAGCTGGCATCAAGGCTGCCATGACTCCAGCGGCCACAGCTCGGCAGTCGTTCTGCAGCAGGTACAGCACACTGTGCCGTTCCTGGCCTTGATTGATTAATCTGGCCGGAGCACTGTCTCTGGCCATGCTGGCAGCTGACAGAAAAGACAGGAATGAAACTGCACGGACCACAGGTCCGGCCTGACCGCCTGATACTGTCAGCTCAGCCCTGAATAACACTGTTATCAGGGCAAAGGCGTCCCTTTTCTGAAGGCCTGAGCGCTGTCAGTTCAAGGACGTCTCCGGAACGGGGCTGCAGGTGCAGCTGCATATATAAGATATACAGCGCCTCTTACTGAGCGATCCGTCCGGACTTTCAAGCCTGCACTTAAATGCTCTCGAGGGTGCCCTTAGGTAATACGGCAACGATGTAGTTGCGGCGCATCTGTAAGACTACGTCCTTACCTACACCAACCATGACGTATTCCTTGTTCTCAGGAAGCTTGACTACCTTACCAGCGATACCACCATTGGTTAAAACCTCATCACCGACAGCAAGACCGTCGAGCAGGTTCTGCATCTCCTTGCGCTTTTTGTTGTTTGGACGCATTACAAAGAAGTAAACAGCGACCATACAGACCACAAGAATAATGAGCATGCTCATATCGCCGCCTGGAGCTGGAGCGCCCTCAGCAGCATGAGCAACTGAAATGATGTTCATGATGTTACCTTTGATACAAAGTGGTGAAAAATACAGTGTGAATAGTCATTTCCTGAAGAAACGCTTCCCGCAAGCACCGACCTGCAGCATGTAGACTGCCTGCTGCCGTTGCTGACGGGCATTTACCCCCAAAAGAGTATTCGGACTCTATCCAGCCCTAAATCTGTCCGGCATCCGCCCCGCCTGCTTTAATGTAAAGCAGCGTCTCCAGATGCCCTGTGCCCTATAACCCCACTCCCTTGAGCTGTTAACCAGACCGTAAAGTCACAGACTGTATCAGGTCAGAAAAAGGGATAAACTCACCACACTTTTGCGTACAGAACCACAAGAGCTGCAACCGTATCCGGCTATGCGCTCCCGGGTCAGCATGCACTGCAGTAATGAGTATGTTATGCAGGCAGAAACCGGCTTTTATACCGGCAAATCAGCTGATGATCCGCACGGCTAAAAGGTACAAATAAGCTTTCTATTTTGACTGAGGTACTGTTATTGTCAAGCCCTGATTTTACCAGGCCAGGCAAGCCTGTCGCAGGCCGCCTGCGCAGGCCACTTATACCGTAAAAATCATATGCCTGGCCCGCGCGCCCATCCCCTGTCCCGGCAAGTCAGCCAGGGCACTGCTGGTCCCCGGCCTGCAGCCTGCCGCCCTGCCGAGTCATTCAGCCCGGCCCGGGCACGCTGCAAGGCTGAGCCTGCAGCGCAGCTGCGCCCTTGCAGCAGGTGACAGCCGGAGGCAGGCTCAGGCATGGTTATACAGGGGGACACAGTATCATAGCTGTCAAGTATTAGCGTACCCACAGTAAGCATGAATGTGCATAAAAATCATTAAACTGAGCTGTTCATAGATATGTGATCGCGATTGAAAAGACAGCAAAAGTCATGCTTTGACAGTAATATAACCAAATGCCCTCATGCTAATATGACCAGACCTCGAAACAGTGCATCTTACTGCCTGTATATCGAAGTTTAAGAATAAAAACGCTGTTGAATCAGCTGACATGGATGAAACACTATGAAGACAGTTGCCGTCCTGGCTCTGGCAGCAGCCGGATTATGGGGTACAGCTCAGGCCGAGCCTGACAACAGAATTGACATTCTGGAAAACAGCTTTTCTGTTTTTGAAAACCAGAAACAGTGTATTCAGGGCATGCATGTTCTGCGTCATGCAGCATATGAAACTGCTTCCCTTCCTGAATCAACCTGGAAGCTGGTGGATGTAGAGGACATAGAGACCAGAGTCAAAAACCGCTACGCTTTATTTAAGGCCATGTATGCTTCCTACAAACTCAAAGGAGCTGCGCTGGACCAGTACGGCTGGGACGATACCAGTTTTGCCTTATACCTTGATATGCTGCGCAATATCTGCTCAGACTCCAGGGCTGACAATCCGGAAATAATGAGCGAAATGACCGAAAAGCTTATCGAGAAGTGCTATACCGTTTTCAATGAATTCCCATATGATGAAGAGGCAGAGTTCGAGCTCATCGATGAGGTTGGACTGCCACAGGACAGCAGCTGGGACGGATTTACATTCAGCCTTGAAAACGGGCAAACCCACGTTCTCAACAGCGACGGAACTGTCAGAACAAAATGAGAGCTCGATGCAGCGGCAGCAGCCAAAGCTCCACTGGCCAAAACCACAGCAGCTACAGCCCAAGCTACTGAACACACATCAGATAACGATGCTGCAGGTAACAATGCTGCAGGTAAGGCCACATCAGGTGATGCTGCTGCAGGTAAGGCCACATCAGGTGACGCTGCAGGAGCTGTCAGCTGATATATTTGGCTGATAAAAAACGTATTCAATCCAATATTGGGAGATGCCCTTGAAGTTAATCTCAACCCTGATGCTTGCCGCCTCCATTTTCAGCGGCAGCGCTGCCCTTGCTGCAGACAGAGCCGAAACTATCGAAGCCCTGCCAGGTCGTTTTGCCAGTCAGACCCAGTGTATTCAGGGCATTCATGTATTACGTTATGCTGGCACTGTTTACAACAGCCTGCCAGAGACCGGCCGTCTTCTCATTAATAACCTTGATGAAAAGAACCGTACATTCAACCGTATGGCCATTCTCGATCAGACCTGGGATCTGTTAAACCGCAGCACCGACCTGCGCAAATACGGCTGGAACCAGGAAAACCTGGTAATGTACCTGAGCATACTGCACACCATGGAGCAGCAGAACCCTGAAAACCCTGATTACGTTCTGGATCTGACCAGTGCCCTGCTCAACAAGTGCTATACCACATTCAACGAGTTCCCTCAGGATGCTGAACGAGAGTTTGAGCTGATTGACGAAGTAGCCCTGCCTCAGGATATAGGCTGGGACAGCTTCAGGCTGCGCGTCAACAACAAGCCTCTTACTCTGGACTTCGACGGCAATCCTGTAGAGAAATAGGCCTGACAGTCACTCTCAGCCCCTCACAGTTCCCGTCACCTGGCGCCATAATCCGGCGCCACCACCTGATCAGGGACGGCACCGGGTGAGTGGCCATGCCGTCAGGGAGCTGCCTGCCCGGCCGGGAGCCATTGGCCAGGCCGGGTGCAGCTGGCTTATGCCAGTGCATGACAGCCCTGCCAGACTTAACCGGCTTCAGTCAGGACCATAAAAAATGCCTGCTGCTGAGCATTGCTCAGAGCAGGCATTTTTATTTGTGCAGCCATGCACAGGCCAGAGTGATGTGGGGGTTACTCTACGCTGATGCGGGCACCCAGTCCCTGGGCCTTGTAATATTCCTCGGCAAACTGCTCAAGGCGGCCTTCAGAAATAGCCTCACGAATCTGAGCCATGAAGTTCTCGTAGTAATGGAGATTGTGAATGGTGTTGAGGTGAGCGCCCAGAATCTCATTGCACTTGTCCAGATGGTGCAGATAGGCCTTGGAGAAGTTGCGGCAGGTGTAGCAGCTGCAATTTGGATCAAGAGGCGAGGTATCCATCTTGTACTTGGCATTACGGATCTTGATCACACCCTGAGAGGTAAAGAGGTGACCGTTACGGGCATTGCGTGACGGCATAACGCAGTCAAACATATCCACGCCGTTGAGTACGCCCTCAAGAATATCTTCAGGACGGCCTACGCCCATCAGATAACGTGGCTTTTCCTGAGGCATGATTGGAGTAATGTGGGCAAGAGCTTTGTACATGACATCCTTTGGTTCACCCACAGCAAGGCCGCCGATGGCGTAGCCGTCAAAGCCAATGTCAGTAAGTCCCTTTAATGAAGCCTCACGCAGCCCCTGATCAGTGCCGCCCTGGATAATACCAAAGAGAGCGTTTTTGTTGCCCAGTCGGTCAAACTCGTCGCGGCAGCGCTTTGCCCAGCGTAATGACAGCTCCATGGCCTCACGCATGCGCCTGTGGTCAGCAGGCAGCTCAATACACTCATCAAACTGCATGACAATATCAGAGCCCAGATCGTACTGAACCTGCATGGAAACTTCAGGAGAGAGGAACAGCTTTGATCCATTAATTGGATGCTGAAACTTTACACCCTCCTCAGTAACCTTTCTGATACCTGCAAGAGAGAAAACCTGGAAGCCGCCTGAGTCAGTAAGAATAGGCTTGTCCCAGTGCATGAAGTCATGCAGGTCACCATGAGCTTTGATTACCTCAGTGCCAGGGCGAAGCCACAGGTGGAAGGTGTTACCAAGCACAATGTCAGCTCCAAGCTCACTTACCTGCTCCGGACGTACACCTTTGACTGTACCCAGGGTGCCTACAGGCATAAAGGCTGGAGTACGGACAATGCCACGGGCAAAATGAAGCTCACCACGGCGTGCCTTGCCATCGGCAGCTAAAATCTTAAATTCCATGCAAAAACACTCAAAATCGTTAAAAACCGGGCAAAAATGGCTCAATTTTGACCCAAAACCAGCAAAAAGCCTCGATCCCGGAAAAATTCAGTGGCCGCCACACCTGAAGCCCCTGCAGCCAGAGCTGCAGGCACGCAGGGGGCCTTGCGACTCAAATCATGCGTCCTAAATCATGCGTCCTAAATCATGCGTCCTGTCCCTGTACAGAGCAGACAGCACTGTCGACATCACCGTCAGCTGACGGCGGCAGATCCACTGGTCCCGTACGCTTCTGGATAAACATGCAGTCGCCGTAACTGAAGAACTTGTACTTGCTCTGCACTGCGTGACGGTAGGCATTCATGGTATTTGCGTAGCCGGCAAAAGCACAGACCAGCATAATCAGAGTGGACTCTGGCAGGTGGAAATTGGTGATAAGACAGTCAACCACCTTGTACTGGTATCCCGGGTAGATAAAGATGGAGGTATCGTCATTAAAAGGAGCAATCTCCTCATCAAGGCCCATCTTCAAGGCATTGTTGGCAGCACTTTCAAGGGAGCGTACAGCTGTGGTTCCGACAGCAATGACACGGCCACCGTTTTTGTGAGTTCTGATGACCTTGTCGGCCACCTCACGGGACAGCTGGACATACTCGGCATGCATATGATGTCTGAGAATATCGTCCTCACGTACTGGCTGGAATGTTCCGGCGCCAACATGCAAAGTGACAAAGGCCATATCGACACCAAAGGCCCTGAGATCCTCAAGCTGCTCATTGTCAAAGTGCAGTCCGGCTGTAGGGGCGGCCACGGCACCTGGCTCACGTGAGTAAACTGTCTGATAGCGTTCACGGTCCATAGTCTCATCAGGACGCTCAATATATGGAGGCAGAGGAATATGTCCAATGTCATTAAGAATGGACAGAATTTCCTGGTTATCCTGGCAGGTAACGTGGAAAAGTGCGCCCTGACGGCCTGAAATGGTCAGACGGTAGCGCTGAGGATCATCCTCAGTACCGACAAAGACAGTGCTGCCTGGCTTTGGGGATTTGGAGGCTTTGATATGGGCAAGAGCCTGCTGAGGATTGAGGATACGTTCAATAAGAAATTCGCACTTGCCACCAGTGTCCTTATGGCCATACATTCGGGCCGGAATCACACGGGTGTCGTTAAAGACCAGCAGATCACCAGGTCTGAGAAACTGCTTGAGCTCTATGAATATTTTGTCCTCAAGCTTTCCACTGTTGCCGTCAAGACAGAGCATACGACAGGCCGTACGCTGCTCAGACGGAAAGTCAGCAATGAGCTCGTGAGGTAAGTCGAAATTAAAATCACTGCGTAACAATGTTGTCACCCTTCCACAGTCAAATGATCTCGCATTTCCAGAAAAAGCCCGTCCCGGAGCACTCGCGTTGCAGTCCATACCTTTAGCGCTGTGCCTTTATATAAAGGAGCAGCTACCGGCGTACCCTGCCCGTTATCTCCAGTCGTTACCCTGATCTGAAAATCCTGCGATCCAAGCTCTTTGCCACACCGAAAGCCCTCAGCTCCAGCCTCAGTCCCCACGCCGTCTGCGGTCCCGGCATGCTGACACCTCAGCTGCCTCACCCCGCAGGTTCCATGAAGCCGTACCTGTAGCGGAAAACTTCCAAGAGCCGCCTCTGTCTGAAACTCCCGTAAGACCACGCAGCCTCCAGGCCATGTCCCATGCCATAACCCATTCCATGGCCCATGCACGGTTCCATGCACGGTTCCATGCCCGTGCACTGCCCCGGGCACTGACCCTGCCATTCCCTGCTGCACTCGAGGCACTGCTCGATGCTTGCAGCATGCTGCAGGCGCATTGAGGTCTCACCGAAAAATCAACCAAACTGCTTATTTTAGCATGTTTGCCTCTGCCTCAGCAGCCGTGCTGTTAAGCCCTGCTCACTGCAGCAGTCCAGTCCACGCTGCAGCGACCGCCACAGTCTGAGCCTGCCGGGCAGACATTTCTCCCCTGCACACCGACAGAAAAAGGCATGCTGAAATTGAGACAGTCAGATAGGGGTGATGGGTGGATGAATGGATGACAGGTGGATTGATGGATGGATGGATGAATGGATGACAGGTGGATTGATTGATTGATTGATGGATGTATTGGTGGATTGGTGGATGGATGGATGGATGTATTGGTGGATGGATGATGGCGGTCACTTATAGACATTCGTTTATGTTACAGATGTTATAACATTGCTCCTTTCGGGGTGATGGTCATAATGACATGCAGGCATGATGTTGAAGTGGCATATCTGGTCGACCAAAAGTACCCGTAATTTCGTGATCATGCGCCTGTTACCTGCATTATTTAATATCTTTATTAAATTAATTTAACTAATTAAAGAACAGCCATGAGTATGTGAAGTGAGGCATGTTTATGCACAATTGCCTCATGAGTATAGTCCCGGTAACAACAGCGCAGGTTACAGGACCAGGCTGCATTATCACTATGGTTTATGGTACCCTTATTCCCCGTCTGAACGGCTTGTTTATGGCATTAACGCTCTTAAATCTAGCCGACTTGGTTCTTATCTAGCAGACCTGGCTGATACGGGCATGAATGATATTTTGTGTGCTTGCTCTAAAAGTACGTTCAAAATTGTTGCTACTTGTAAAAGTAAGTTGCATCATGTTCAGATAAATCATCTTGCCAGCTGCATAACACTCAGTGTTGCCGAGTCAATGACTGTGGTAAGAAATAAGTAATCTTTATTTAACAGGAAAAAGCCATGCTGATAGGTATTCCAAAAGAGAGCTTGAAAGGCGAAACAAGAGTGGCCGCCACTCCTGATACCGTAACCAAGCTCATCAAGTTGGGCTTTGAGGTTGCAATCCAGACCAATGCCGGCGCCGATGCCAGCTTTGACGACGCTTCCTATAGCGCAGCGGGTGCAAAAGTTTTACGTGGTCGTGACGTTTGGCAAAGCGACATTATCTTCAAGGTTAACGCTCCAAGCGATGAAGAGATCAAGTTATTAAAGGAAGGTCAGACCTTAGTAAGCTTCATCCGTCCAGCTCAGAATCCTGATCTGGTAGCCAAGCTTAACGAGAAGAAGGTCAACGTACTGGCCATGGACATGGTGCCACGTATTTCACGTGCCCAGGCCATGGACGCCTTATCCTCCATCGCCAACATCTCCGGTTACCGTGCCGTTATCGAAGCCGCTCACAACTTCGGCCGCTTCTTCACCGGTCAGGTAACTGCTGCAGGTAAGGTTCCTCCAGCAAAGGTTCTGGTTATCGGTGCAGGTGTAGCCGGTCTGGCTGCCATCGGTGCTGCCAACTCTCTGGGCGCTATCGTACGTGCTTTCGATACCCGTCTTGAAGTAGCTGATCAGATCAAGTCCATGGGCGGTGAGTTCTTAAAGCTCAACTTCGCCAATGAGGACGGCGGTTCTTCTGACGGCTATGCCAAGGTAATGTCTGATGAGTTCATCAAGGCCGAAATGGAGCTCTTCGCTGCTCAGGCCAAGGAAGTTGACATCATCATCACTACCGCTGCCATTCCAGGCAAGCCAGCTCCACGCTTAATCTCCAAGGAGATGGTAGCCAGCATGAAGCCTGGTTCTGTTATCGTTGACCTGGCTGCAGGTACCGGCGGTAACTGTGAGCTGACTGTTGAAGGCAAGGTAACCACCACCGAGAACGGCGTAAAGATCATCGGCTACTCCGATCTGGCCTGCCGTCTGCCAGCTCAGTCCTCTCAGCTGTACTCCACCAATCTGGTCAACCTGGCCAAGATTCTGTGCAAGAACAAGGATGGCAACATCGATATCGATTTCGAAGACGTCATCCTGCGTAACATGTCTGTTACCAAGGGCGGTGAAGTTACCTTCCCACCTCCAAAGATCAGCGTTTCTGCCGCTCCAGCTGCTCCAGCTGCTGAGGCTGCTCCACCTAAGGTTGAACAGCGCCAGGTATCCGGCACCTTCAAGGCTTCCATGGCAGCTCTGGTTGTCATTGCCTTTGCCCTTATCGGTATTTTCGCTCCGGAGAAGTTCTTACCACACTTCACCGTATTCGTACTTTCATGTGTAGTTGGTTACTACGTCGTTTGGAACGTAACCCACTCCTTACATACACCGCTTATGGCTGTTACTAACGCCATTTCCGGTATTATCGTTGTTGGTGCCTTGCTCCAGATCAGCTCTGGCAGCTTCATCATTGGCCTGTTCGCATTCGTCGGCGTTCTCATTGCCTCCATCAACATCTTTGGTGGCTTTGCTGTAACACGTCGCATGCTCTCAATGTTCAAGAAACAGCAGTAAGGATCAGGAGATATTAAGAAATGGTAGCAGGTCCTATACACATGGCCTATATTCTGGCCGCACTGCTCTTTATTATGGCCCTTGCCGGCCTCTCCAAGCAGGAAACTGCCAAGTACGGTGCCTTATCAGGCATGATTGGTATGGCTATCGCTCTGTTAGCCACCTTTGCTCAGGTTGAAAGCGGCTTCGGCTTCCTGTTAATCATCGTAGCCATGGGCGTTGGCGCCGCCATCGGTCTGTATGTAGCCCGTCGCGTAGCCATGACCCAGATGCCTGAAATGATTGCTTTCATGCACTCATTCGTAGGTCTGGCCGCCGTACTGGTTGGCTTCAACTCCTACCTGGAGATCGGTGCCGTTGCTCCTGAGAGCGTAACCATCCCACTGGATGCCTCCCAGGCTACTATCGTTGCCCTGATGGATGCCGCCTCTCAGGCTGCTGCCAGCGCCGGTGGCGACCACGGCATGACTGCCGGTGAGATGAACACTCACCTGGTTGAGATCTTCCTGGGCATCTTCATCGGTGCTGTAACCTTCACCGGTTCCATCGTTGCCTACGGCAAGCTCAATGGCACTTACAAGCTGGCTGTCTTCAAGTCCGCTCCTTTAATGCTGCCTGGCGGTCACTTCCTGAACCTGGGTGCACTGGTTTTATCCCTCCTGCTCTTAATCTGGTTCATGGCTGCTGACGTACCACCAGTTCTGCCATTAATTCTGATGACCATTATCGCCTGCGCCTTCGGCGTGCACCTCGTTGCCGCCATTGGTGGTGCCGATATGCCGGTTGTTATTTCCATGCTGAACTCCTACTCCGGCTGGGCTGCTGCCGCCTCTGGCTTCATGCTCTCCAACGACCTCTTAATCGTTACCGGTGCATTAGTAGGTTCCTCAGGTGCCATTCTGTCTTACATCATGTGTAAGGCCA
Source organism: Anaerobiospirillum sp. NML120511 (assembly GCF_023050955.1). NCBI lineage: Bacteria > Pseudomonadati > Pseudomonadota > Gammaproteobacteria > Aeromonadales > Succinivibrionaceae > Anaerobiospirillum > Anaerobiospirillum sp. NML120511. Next base: position 96,301 of record NZ_JALKIK010000009.1, on the reverse strand, counting down.
TGAACCGCTCCTTCATCTCTGTTATCGCCGGTGGCTTCGGTAACGAAGGCGCTGCCGCTTCAGACGACGAGGAAGTTGGTGAGTACCGTGAGTTAAAGGCTGGTGAAGTTGCTGAGCTGTTAAAGAACTCTTCTTCTGTTATCATTGCCCCAGGCTATGGTATGGCTGTATCTCAGGCCCAGGCTGCTGTTGCTCAGTTAACTGAGAAGTTACAGGCCCGTGGCACCACTGTTCGCTTCGCCATTCACCCTGTTGCCGGTCGTTTACCTGGCCACATGAACGTGTTACTGGCTGAGGCCAAGGTTCCATACGACATCGTATTTGAGATGGACGAGATTAACGATGACTTCGAAGAGACCGATACCGTACTGGTTATTGGTGCTAACGATACCGTTAACCCTGCCGCTCTTGAGAATCCAAACAGCCCAATCGCTGGCATGCCAGTTCTTGAGGTCTGGAAGGCTCGCAACGTAGTTGTATTCAAGCGTTCCATGAATGCTGGTTACGCTGGTGTTCAGAACCCATTATTCTTCAAGGAAAATTCTTTCATGTGCTTCGGCGATGCCAAGAAGACCGTTGAAGATATCGTTGCCAACGTTTAACAGTTTCTGTTAACAGGTAACGGCGGCATGCTCCGTAAGGAGCATGTCCCAAAAGAAAAGGGCCGGATGTTTATGACATCCGGCCCTTTTCTTTTTGTCCTTCACAGCACTGCCCCTGCTGGCCGCCCCTGCGGCGCTGCATTCTGGCGAGGCCCCGGCAGCTGCCGCAGACGCTGCTGCCCGCTGCAGCGGCGCTGTTGTATGGTGCTGCAGTGCAGCACAGGCAGCGGCAGCACGCCAATGCTGCCTGACAGTGCCGCTGGGCAGAGCGCGGTCTTTGCCCTGCTCTTATAACTGAGATTTCTTAAGACTTATCCACAGTACAGGGGTGTGACCGGCAAGGCACTTGCCAGTAGCATTGGTCACTCTGTCGATATCGCCTGAGCTGCGTATCACAATCATGGAGGTGATGCTGGACTTAAGGCGGTTGGACAGAATGCGTGGCTCGGTGATGATAACAGGATCGCCCTTTTTGACGGCATCGCCAATATTTACCTTGGTGGTAAAACCATCGCCCTTGAGTTCCATAGACTCAACACCGAAGGTCACATACACCTCGATACCATCATCGCGGCGTACTGAAAAAGCATTCCTGGTAGGCAGAAGACGGGCGATTACGCCGTCACATGGGGCCACAATGGTCTCACTTTCCGGAACTACGGCTACGCCCTCTCCCATTACCTTTTCTGAGATAACAATATCTGGCACTTCCTCCAGAGGCAGAAGGGTGCCGGTAACTGGAGCTGCCAGAGTAACATCGGCCTTGATGTCCTCTACAGGTGTTTCACTGGCTGACTGGCTGGCTTTTTTAAACAGCTGAGAAAGAAAGCCCATAAATCCATCCTTATCATTATTCCGGTGAGTTGATGACGCTCACTACTTTTTCTCTGTCAGATCATGATAACAGCAAATCAGCCTGCCCATAATCCTTTTTCTGGTATGCATGCCAGCACACACCGCAGCTGACTGTCAGGCAGCAGGCCCCAGGCCTGCTGCCGCTTCACCTCCGTCCATTTCCTGCAACCTCTCCCATGCCCGCAGCCTCTGCAGATGCGTGCCGTGGTACCCGGCCATGGCGCAGCAAAACAAAGCCCTGAAGATGCAGACCATATTGTCAGCATGCTTCAGGGCTTATGGAGACGACCTGCCGGGCGCCCGGCACTTGCCCAGGGGCCTGTCAGGACGCCTGCGGCGTACCTGACAGGTCGCCGGGACCTTGCAGGCCATGGCCATGGCCATGGCTGCGGGTACGAGCTACAGGGTCAGCTTTTCGTTGAAAAGAATCTGCAGGTCGCGCGCTGAGGCCAGATCCATGATGCGATCAAAGAGCTCAGGGTCGTAATGAGGCTTGAGGCCCTTGTCGAGCAGACGCTGGATTTCCTTACGTATCCTGATAATGGAGGCTGAGTCTGTGGTGATATAGCTTACGCCCAGCGACAGGAAGAAAGGCATAAGCTCAGTACGCATGGCAAAGCGACCGGCCAGACCAACCTTTACCCCCTCGGCATTGGCAGCCTTACAGGCAATGGCAATCATCTTGGACAGAGCCGGGGTAAAGTAATCCTCTGGTGGGCGTGGAGCTGCGGCGTACTCGGCAAGCGAACTGGTGCCTATCATGAACATGTCACCATAGGAGGCAAAGCCACGGGCTGAGAGCACGGCAGCCGGAGTCTCAATCATCAGCCCCACCTTGCAGCGGCCAATATCTCTTTTTTCGGAGCGCAGCTCGGCTCGGGCCTGAGAGAGCAGTTCATTTAATGAGCGGGCTTCGCTGATGCGGGTAATAAGAGGGAAGACAATATTAATCTCACGTCCTGCTGAGGCCAGCAGCATGGCGCGCAGCTCATTTTTCAACAGACGGGAACCTACCTGAGCGCCGTACTTGCGCAGCGGTCCGGTCACGTCCATATCAAGGGTAAACAGCGGACGCTTGTCGCCTGCAAAGTCAAAGGTACGGGCAGTCAGAGGAGCATCTGCAGGTATTCTGTCAAAGACTGACTTGAAAGCAGTCACCATCTCCTCAACTGTAGGCTCATGATGGAAGTTGAGGAAAAGGAACTCCGAGCGCAGCAGACCAAGTCCGTGATTGAAATGCTGAGCCAGTCGGGCAATATCACCTACTGCGCCCATGGAACCGGCAACAGTTACGGAAAGATTGTCAGTACTGCCATCGTCTTCCTCAGCAAAACGATCCTGCTGGGCAATGATGGCGCTGGCTGTGTCTTTAGGTGGCTCAATGAGAATGGAGCCACGGTTGGCATCTACCAGAACAAGCTCGCCACTTTTAATGGTCATGGCTCCCTTAACGCCATAGACGGCTGGAATGCCCAGATCACGCAGCACTGTGCCCAGATGGCCTGAGGCCTCACCGGCCTCCAGAATTACAGCCCTTACCATGTCGGTACGCAGCGACAGAAACTCAGCCGGGGACAGGTCACGGGCAATTACCACGGCAGGCTCGGGCAGATCGGGCATGTCTACGGCCTGCTCCTTTGGTGCGGCAATGGTGGAAATAAAGTCACGCATCAGCGACTTGATTTCACGGGCACCAAGCTGCATCTCCCAGTCATCTTCGTAATCATCACGGGCGCGCTGTTTCTGAGCGGCCTTATCAAGGGAGCTGTCATCGGTTACGCCTGAGAGCGAGGTGCCGTGCTCCTCTTCATGCTGACGTACGGCGTCTTCAGCAGGCTGGGTAAAACGGATAATCTTGGGAATCAGAATCTCATTGGCCGCATCAAGAGCAGTACGGCCATCGAAAATCAGGCCGTCGATATCCTTGATGTTATTGCTGTTGGTGATATAGGAAGCAACGGCGCCAAAGAGATCACGCACACGGTCAGGCACCGTGCCGGATGCTGCATTATTGAGCTTGTTGGCAAAATCGCGGCTGGCCTTGCGGTATTTGAGACTCTCCTCACTGGCACTGAATGTGGCCACCACATCTAATGTCTCTTCCCTGGTATCAGGCACAATGACGAAGGCCCGTCCCTGACTGATGCCTTCAGATACCGTAACTCCTGACATGGTATACATTTGAACAGCTCCAATGTGTTGAGTGCAGTTTATCTGCGCTGTAAGCGCCACAGCCATATGCTCTGCAGGCAGTTGCAGGCCACCTGGCCTGCTGCCATTGATAACAGCGGACAGCTAAGATAAATAAGGTGATGCAGCCCATGGCAGGTGTGCGCTGAATACGCCATAAGGGGCGTATAAACGGGCTGAAGATAGTTAGACCATATTACTTGAGACAGGGGCAGTTAGCCATATCAGTACGCCCAAATTTGAGCTGACCTGCACTATGCCACTAAGCACAGGCTCTCTGTCATCTTGCAGGGCAGTCTAATCACTCTCAGCCCACAGGGCCACTGGGCCACAGCCGTCGCCGGGCCCGATCAGGCCAGCAGTCCCGACCGGTCAGACGGGACATGTAGCCGTGGCTGTAGCTGTACCCGTGGTCGTGGCTGTAGCCGTGGCTGTGGCTGTAGCTGTACCCGTGGTCGTGGCTGTAGCCGTGGCTGTGGCTGTGGTTGTGGTCGTGGCTGCGGTCAGCGCTTAGCGACCGGTGTTATCCATGGCGGCATCGAGGGTGAAGCGACTCTGGATATCCACATAGTAGCGGGTACCGGCGCAAACGGCTGCTGGTGGAATCAGCAGGTTGAGGAATGGAATGGTCATGGCAAGGGAAATGATGGCCCCGAGGAAGAAGGTGGTCATACGCTGCTGAGCCAGCTCCTTGCGCATCTGAGCAAAAGGAATCTTGTGATTGTCGTAGGCATAGTCCACGTACTGGACGCACATCATCCATGCTGCCAGCAGGAACCAGCAGATTGGGGCAATGATGTTGAGTACAGGGACAAAGGAAATGATCAGGCATACCAGCACACGTGGCAGATAAAAGCCCAGCTTTTGTAATTCGCGCTTGATAATACGTGGTACATCCTTGACTATTGCGCCAAGGCCCTCATCAGCACCGGCAGCAAATGGAGCACCGCGAATTACGCCTTCGGCCTTTTCAGCCAGCATGCCGTAGAAAGGTGAGGCAATAATGGTAGCCACAGTAGAGAAGATATAAACAAAGATAAAGCCCATGGTGGCAGCAAGGAGCACCCATAACAGATAGCTCAGGAAGCTCAGCCACTGAGGAAGCATGCCCAGATACTCCTGGAGCACAGAGTGAATCATCTGTACGGCAAAGTAGCCACCGGCCATGAGGACAATAAAATTGATGATGATAGGAATAATTACAAAGAGACGGCACTCTTTGGAAAGAGCCAGCTTCATGCCCGAACCAAGGTAGCTCACTACTGAAAAAGGATTAATTTCCTGATTGGCTCTGTCTTTAATCATAAAAGTCCCCTGTTTGTTGTGCCCTTAATGACACTGCTGGAGGTGGGAAAAGCCCGGCTCCATGCTGATACAGCACTGCAGCGTCTGTCATGGTTTCATGGCCTGTGCCGCCCTGGTTTCCGGGTAAAGATATTGTAACTGTGAATGATAGCCTGAATTATTAAGCTCTGACTTAGGCATACGGCTTTGCAATTCACAAAATGACCTTTTTTCAGGACAACCTCTCCATCTGCATCAGCCGCCAGGACCAGCCTGTCTCCTGCCATTCACCATGCCTGCAGGACCAGCGTGTCTCCTGCCATTCACGCTGCCTGCAGCGCCCGCACATATGCACCTGCGTAGACACTGTGCCCTGTCATCGCGATAAATGGGCGACTCCACGAGCTTTTTCCCAGTACAGCTGCCTGCACATTGAGCATGAGATCGTGGACAGAGGTTCTGCCCGGCTGTCTGACATGTGCCGCCTGGCAGGTCACAGTGATGCGCATCCTGCTCAGGCATAATCATAATGCATCTGACGCATCAAAGGGCGGCCGCATGGGCCTGAGCGGCAATTATGACTAATTCTATCCTAAGTAAGATTCCTTAATTTTCAGTATAATTGTGGGTTAACCCGCGCTGAACGTCATGTTCTGAGCAGGATCCTTATTCATCTGCGAACGTGTGACCTCAGATATTCAGTCACTGCAGCTGAAAACTGTATGCAATGAATCCTGACCGGCGTGGCATGTCAGGTTATTTATATGCCTGTCATTGAGAGCCAGATTTTACCCAGGGGTGTTTAATGTCCTCCTTTACCGAACCCAGTTCCATTGTTTTAATTGTTGGTGCAGTCTGCATTTTCATCTTTATTATTCATGGTCTGTGGTTTTCCGGAAAGCCTCAGAACCGCAAGCTCAAAAAGGATAATCAGCGCGATCAGGAGCTGAGCAAGTCCAGCAATGTGGGCAAGGTACGTATTGTTTCCACCACAGTTGAAGATAGCGCAGGTGATAGTGAGGTCGACCTCAACATTGGCAAAATCAACAAGAGCAGTGCTGCTCCGGCTCAGAGCAGCAATGTGCGCCATATGTCTTTACCTGAGGGCTTTGACGACGGCTACCGTACCCTGGAAAATGCCGCATCCATCAGCGTCAATCAAAAGAGCCGTGCTCCGGCCAGTGCTGATGAGCTTGCTTTCAACCAGATGAACCGCAACCAGCTGCCACAGGGCGGCAACAGCAGTAACTGGAGCATGCAGGCTCAGGGTCAGGCTCAGAGCAGCTATGGAGCCCAGGGACACAATGCCTTTGGTCAGCAAAACCAGCAGCAGGCCTCAAGAGCCCCGCTTTCTGTTTATGAACTTATAGTCTCAGCCGGCCCTGACCGCGTCTTTTCTGGCAATGACATTGAGGCTATCTGCAATCAGTACGGCTTCATTCAGGGCTTCATCAAGGACAATCTCAAGATCTACTTTGTTTACGAGAATGCAGCTACCAAGGAAAATGAAGTTTTCCGTATCTGCTCCATGGAGGCTCCTTACTACTTCCCTGAGAACATGCAGGATTACAAGACCTCCGCTATTGCTCTTTACATGAGTCTGCCTGAAAGAGGCAAAGCCTTTGCCTACTTCAAGGCTCTGCGCATGGCTACCGAAATCTTCATCTCCCAGCTGGGCGGACAGATTCAGGATCAGCACCGCAATCCACTCAATGCTGAGCAGCTTGATGCCATTGCGGCCGAACTGCAGAACTACGACAGCGGCATTCACAACAACTGATTACAGGCGGCTGCCGCGCTGTCTTACAGAAAAAAGCACTGCCCTGATGGCAGTGCTTTTTTCATATGTAAACGGCAGGGCCGGCCTTGCGGCCCGGCCCTGCCCCTTTGCTGTCATGGCGACAAGCTGCGCCACAACGACAAGCCACGCTACGGCCGGGCAGCCGGCCGGGCAGCCGGCTGGCAGCACAGCTGCCGCAGGGCTGTGATGCTGTGCATTTGCGGATAATCATATTCATCAGACAGTATGCCCCCCATTCGGGCACTTGAGTTTGCAGCTGCAAACATATAGCCTTAGTGCATTGAGTCAGGCCCTGTGAGGCTTAATATTTTCAGATTAGAGGGACAGACATGACCGACCTTTTATCAGTCATTGAAAATATGCCGGAAGATACCAGCCGCGAGCATTACCGCAAGCTTATTGATCAGCTCAACCGCTATGCCCGTGCCTATTACTATCTGGACAGCCCGGAAGTACCTGATGCCGAATATGACCGCCTCTATCACGAGCTTGAGGCCATTGAGAACGCAACAGGCTATAAGGATCCTGATGCCCCTACCCGCCGTGTAGGTGATGCCGTATCCAATGACTTTGCCCCTGTGGCTCACCGCATACGTCTGATGAGTCTGCGCGATATCTTCAATGACAACGAGCTCAGTGACTTCAATGATCGCATGTTTGAAGCTGAGGGCCATGAGGTCGAGTATTGCTGCGAGCCCAAGCTTGACGGCCTTGCTGTCAGCCTTATTTACGAAAAGGGCGTTCTGGTAAGAGCGGCCACCCGTGGCGACGGCTCCACAGGTGAGGACATTACAGCCAATGTAAAAACCATTAAGAGCATCCCTCTGACCCTGCATCTGGCAAGTCAGACCGGCAGTGCCAAAGCTGCTGTCGATACTGCCTTCCAGGCGGAGCGTATCCCTGATTACCTTGATGTTCGTGGTGAGGTCATCATGCCACGCGACGGCTTTGCCCGCTGGAATGAAAATGCCCGCGCCAACGGCCAGAAGCCATTTGCCAATCCGCGCAATGCCGCTGCCGGCTCTCTGCGTCAGCAGGACTCCCGCATTACCGCTACCCGCCCTCTGGATTTCTACGCCTACTACATAGGTGAGTGCATTATCGATGCTGACAGCAGCGCTGAAAATGCTGTTGAGGGCACATCCTCAGGACTGCCTGATACCCAGTTTGGACGTCTGCAGTACCTAAAGAGCCTGGGACTGCCAGTAAATGAACTGGTCGAGGTATTAAACGGTATTGAAGGCCTGCGCACTTTCTATGAGAAAACAGGCAAAACCCGCCCTGATCTCAACTACGATATTGACGGCGTAGTACTCAAGATCAATGACATTGCAACTCAGATTGAATTTGGCGCCACCTCCAAGGCCCCACGCTGGGCTGTTGCCTACAAATTCCCTCCTGAAGAAGAAATGACCCGACTGCTGGCCGTGGACTTCCAGGTAGGACGCACCGGTGCCATTACTCCTGTTGCCCGTCTCCAGCCTGTCTATGTAGGCGGTACCACCATTTCCAACTGCACCCTGCATAACGAAGAGGAAATTCGCCGTCTTGATATCAAGGTAGGTGACATGGTCATTGTGCGCCGCGCCGGTGACGTTATTCCTCAGATTGCAGGCGTGGTCAAGGACAGACGTGAAGGGGCCGAGCTCTCTGAGGTTGTCTTCCCTGCATCCTGTCCTGAATGCGGTTCTGCACTTGAGCGTGTTGGTGATGAGGCCGTATGGCGCTGCACCGGCGGTCTGTTCTGTCCCAAGCAGCTCAGTCAGGCAATTGAGCACTTTGCCGAGCGCGAGGCCATGGATATTGATGGTCTGGGCGGCCGCATTGTTGAGGGCATGATCAATCAGGGCATGATCAAAAATGTAGCTGATCTCTATGTTCTTGATGAAGAAACGCTTTCCAAAATGACCATCGAGACTCCGGCTACTGACACTGAGCCAGCAAAGCAGCGTCTGCTGGGCAAGGCTACTGCCAAACGTATCGTGACTAACATTCAGGAGTCACGCAAGCGTCCATTAAACCGCTTTGTTTATGCTCTGGGCATTCGTGAGGTAGGCAGCTCCACAGCCAGACTGCTGGCCTCCTACTTCCGTACTGTCCAGGAACTGATGCAGGCTACCCCTGAGCAGCTTACTGCCATTCCTAACATTGGCAATGTTGCAGCCCGCCACATCATCGACTTCTTTGCCGAAGAGCACAACCGTACTGTCATTGACCGTCTGCTCAATGAAGCTGCCCTTGAACTTCAAGAGTGCCCTCAGGTCAGCGAAATGAATACCGATGATCTGCCATATGCCGGTAAGACCTTTGTACTCACCGGTACTCTTGAGAAGCTCAAGCGCAATGAAGCCAAGGAGCTGCTGGAAAAACTTGGTGCCAGGGTATCAGGATCAGTGTCAAAGAAAGTGTTTGCCGTAGTAGCCGGTGAAGCCGCCGGTTCCAAGCTCACCAAGGCCAATGAGCTGGGTGTGACCGTCTACTCTGAGGACGATCTCATCGCACTGCTGGCTGAGCACGGCATTACTGTTTAATCTGCTGCCCACAGCTCTCCTGGTGCCGCACGGAGCCTGCAGCGAGCCTCCAGCAGGCATGCTGCAGCCATGCGGCCCCGGTGAGCCATGGGAACTGTACCTTATTTTTCCTGCCCTGCTGGCACCGCTGAAGCTTGCAAGGCCAGAGCTGCTGCAAAGCAGCATGTGCCATTGAGCTGTCACTGCAGGCGCAAGCATGGCCATGGTCAGCCTGAAAACAGGCCGGACCTGAACATGCCCATACTGGTCAATCATGCAATTTCATCAGTTACGCTATTTCATTTCTCTGGTAGACAGGCACAGCTTTACTGAGGCGGCCCGGGAATGCTTTATTACCCAGTCAGCTCTGTCCCAGCAGATTAAAAATCTGGAGCAGGAGCTTGAAGTGGTTCTGGTAACCAGAAAGGGACGACACTTCAGCGTAACCCCTGCAGGCATGCTTCTGTACGAGCGTGCCGTAAAGCTTACTGCCCAGGTGGAAAGCCTTGCCGGACAGGTACAGCGCGTCCACCGCAACTCAGGCTCCACCTTACGCCTTGGTCTGCTCTCCTCCATGGACTGCTCTGACCTGCCCGAGCGCCTCATGGAGCAGGTAACCAACCGTACCGGCTTTGAACTGTCGCTGCAGTACGGCAGTCATGATGAGCTCTATGAGCTTTTTGGCTCAGGCGCTCTCAATGCCTTTATCTCATGGGAAAGCCGCCTCAATGCTTCAGACTCCTTTACCAAGGCCCGTCTGTTTGCAGCTAAAACCTATGTGGAAATTCCCCGCAGCATTGAAATGCCTTCCCGTCCGGGCAGCAAGCTCAAGGTAGAGGCCGTCCGGCTCGGCGATTTTAAAATCGCCATGGTCTGCGATGAGGAACATCTGCCTGACGAGCAGTATGCAGTGAGCAACATGCTGGGCATAGACCTCAACTCATGCATCAGCGTACCGTCAGTGCATGAGGGCCGCCGTATCATTCAGCAGCATGGCCGATGCGCCATGATTGTCGATCGCAGTCTGATGCGAGGTGATGCCAGCACCTATCACAAGGTGCACCGCTATGAAATAGTAAGCGAGGGCAAGGCCATCAAACGGCCTCTGTGCTGCTATGCCCGCCGCAACCTCAACCCTGAGGATCTCAATGAGCTGTGCACCATTGTCATGGAGCTGGCTCAAAAGCGCGCCACCGGCGAAGATCTGCGTCCAGAAATCATTTCTGTCGACAGCCAGAACCAGGCAAACACCACAGCAAGGCCCGACTTCAGCCGCCGCCAGTTCCCAATCTGACCCGCCCAGCTGCCCCGCGCCTTACATGGCCGCAAAAAAGCCCGCAACTGAACCTCAGCTGCGGGCTTTTGTGTTTGTACATCAAGGCCGGGCCTGCATCGGCTGCGGCCAGGGCCAGAATCTCATCATTGCAAACCCGGGACTGGTCCGGCACGGACCGGCCCCGGCGGCGCGTTCAGCCCCTGAGAGCCTGCACGAAATCACGGGGCAGAACAATATTGTCCACCTCAAGGGCGCGCGCAAAGAGCGGGGCTATCTGACTCACGGCAAAGCCGGCAATGCCGCATCCAATACGGGTGACCAGAAAGCACAGATCAGGATGAGCACGGGCATAGTCGATAAACTCATCGACATAAGGGGCAATGGCCTCAGGGCCGCCATGCATGGTAGGTATGGCATAGCACTGACCCTGCATGCCCACACCCTGCCCCATTACGGCGCCAAACTTCCTGCAGGCAATGTATGCAGCTCCCCCACCGTGCATGCCATGCAGATTGGAGCCAAAAACAAATATCTCGCCCGTAGCCAGCTCCGAAATCATATCAGGTGTGTACTCATAACGCTTCATATTAATCCCCCTTATCCCATCCCATCCCATCCCAATTCCTGACCGCCCTGACTTCAGACGTACAGGCCAGCCGCCGCAGGCATCTGCGCTGCACAGCTGCACCGGGCTGCCGCCTGGTGAAGGCCGCCAGATCCATGCAGCTGGTGCAGCGCGGCGGCGCTGCGGACCGGAACGGTCCGGATGGCTGTCAGAAACGGTTCTGTCTGGCAGGTTGAAAAAAGGTCCGGAGGCTGAAGCCCACGGACCTTTTTAAAGTATCAGAAAATTTAAAGATTGCTGTAATTGTGGAGATATCAGTGATACCAGCGCCGGTTGCTAAATCGGCACTGTGGTGATACCCGCGCCGGTTGCTAAATCAGCACTGTGGTGCTGTCAGCGCTGATTGCGATATCAGTTGACATTGCTGCCCTTGGCGTGGTCAACATTGACACTGGTCAGCTCATAACCAGGAGAGGAGATGAAGACCTTGTGACCAATAGCCTTTTCAAACTGCCAGGCATTTTCTGATGGAACCAGCAGACCGTGGTTCTTGGAGCTGATAAGTGAGTCGGTTAAATATCCGGCATTGAGGTGCTTTAAGACCTTGATGTCGACACCTGACATGCGGGCAGCTTCAGTCATGCTGGCTACGCGGCCGGCAACCTGAACGCGTCTGAAAGCTACGCGGTTATCGACGGCTGGGTGCTCTACACCAAACTTCTCAGGATTCTGGAGAATTGCAGCATAGGCCTTAAAACGCTTTAAGTAGGTACGGCCGCCTTTAGTGAGCTTGATGTTTTCGGCAGTAATGTTCTTAACACCATTGGCCTTGGCACGACGAATCAGCTTCTTTACGCCAAACTCGCCCTGATTGTAGGCCACCAGGGCCAGATCCCAGTTATTGCCCAGCTGCCTGTACAGGTGCTCAAGGTAGGTCAGGGAGGCCCGGGTTGAGGCTACGAAATCATAGAACTCATCATACTTGTCATTAACGGAAAGACCGAAGCTCTTACCGGTACGACGGGTAAACTGCCATGGACCATGGGCATTGGCATGTGAACGGGCACGGTTCTTAAAGCCGCTCTCTACCAGAGGTACGGCAGCCAGTTCAGCAGGCAGGTTACGGGCCTTGAGCTCGGAGAGCAGGTAGTGCATGAAAACCTTGCCACGTCCCATGTGAGATTCAAAGGAGCGGGCCAGAATGCGGGCTTCCTTGCGCTCGGCATCATTGAGATTAATCTTCATGGTGAAACGGCTGCTGTCAAAAAGATCGCTCTTCCACAGGGAGCCGTATTCCTTTGAGGAATTGTAGTAAGGATCTTCAAGTACCACAGCAGCAGTCATGTCTGCGCTCTTGCTGTGTTCAGACTTGTTGTCGGAGCTCTTTTCAGATGATGAGCTGTCAGAATTGTGGTCTGCAGATCCGGACATGCTCTGGACATCCGGTGTTTTTTCGACCATGGTCTCTACGGCTGCATTGTTATTACGATCGCTGGAGCAGCCAGAAATGATGAGTAAAGAAAATAAGGAGCTTAATAAGACGGTAAAACTCTTATGAATCATTCCACTTCGCCTGGCATAAATGCCAATTGTTAAACACGCAGAAGGCGCTCAAAACCGAAGATACTGAAGACGTATTACATCCATTGATGCACTGACGCATGCAGAACTGGTCCCCGGCCGGCAAGAGCAACAGAACTCATTGCCGTGAGGCCTGGCGGTCAGCTGCACTTTCCAGAAATGATCAGCCCGCACCGGGCTGCAAGTTTCACCTTTCTGAAGCAGCGGCTAACGCACTGTCGTGCCCGTCACCTGTACGCAGTGAACGTACAGACCAGCCCTGCAGCACAGGGCAGACAGCGCACAACGCAAAAGGCTTGTAAACACGATTTGCGGTGAACAGGCGATTAACGCAAGGCATCAGTTCCTGTTCTCAGCTGGAAGATATTGTGATCTTACTCAAGCTTTTGAACATAAATCGGAAAAATTTTCCGACAGTCGGAAACTTTTACCTGACACTTAACTCTAAAAGTACAGGACTTCTGGAAATAAAACTGACCAGTGCTCCGTAAGCTGCTTGACGATGTCGGCAAAACAGATGACACAGCATTACCGGAGCTATGCATTCAAACCATTTGTGTGATAATTATGCAGCCGCAAAGGCGCATACAAATGGCTAATTGTCCAGAAAAACTCTCTCAATCTCGACAGGCCTCATGGCCAGGTCAGATTCATATAAGGGCAAGCGTTCTGCCTGCCTCATTTCCCTTGTTACCCTTCCTGAGAATGACTCGACAACTGAGCCTACCTGCGCCAGCTGTCAGCACTGTCATGCCCCTTGCCCGTTGCTAAGGCCGGGAATCATCCTTCTGTAATGCCCTTTTGTTTCTGGAAGCTGCACTGCGGGCCAGCTCGTCGCAGCGCTCGTTTTCGCTGTGACCGCTGTGTCCCTTTACCCAGTGCCACGTGATTTCATGCTCCGCGCTTAAAGAGTCAAGCTGCTTCCACAGATCAGCGTTTTTAACTGCCTCACCTGTTCTGGTAATCCAGCCATTTCTCTTCCATCCCCTGATCCATGACTCAATGCCGTTTTTGACGTACATGCTGTCAGTGGTCATATGGATGTGGCAGCGCTCTACAAGAATCTGCAGGGCAGCAATAACGGCCATTAATTCCATACGGTTGTTAGTCGTATTGACATAGCCGTTTGACAGTTCCTTGATGTGCTCCCTGTATTTCAGGACTGCACCATATCCACCCGGGCCGGGATTGCCCAGACAGGAACCGTCGGTATAAATGTAGATTTCCTTCATCTCAAACGCCGTATTTGTGGTAACTGTAAGTCTGTGCCTGCAGCATGAGACCTGCGAGCAGGAACAGCAAGGTACAGCGCAACAGCGTCTTTGACAAGACCTGAAGGTGCCTTAACATCCTGTGCTGAGCCCTCATTGCCGCAGCTGTTGCCACATCAGTGATGGACTTTGGCCAGACGATGCTAAAAGCACACACATTATAACAATTAAGCAATGCAGCTCACGCCGTAACACATTTACAATGCTTACAAATATGCAACTATGAATCTTGCTTAATGGCACGTAAATATCGCATTTTTGTAAGGCCAGGCACTTGTATATCAGTAATATCTATACAAGATACATAATCCCCGTTCTGACGGCGACCTAGGGCTGCCATGTCGGCACAGAGACATGATTTTATGCGCAATCTGAGGACAAAACACCCCCAAACGATAAATCTTCGTCATAAATCTCCCGGCAAAAAGAGCGTATTTACGGGATTTTTGATTTACCCACTGCACCAGGCAGGTCACCTGGAGCCCCTTTTATCCCCTCTCTGGTATACAAGAGTGAATATGGATAAGCGGCGGTTCTATGCAGCCTGACTTAAACACCTTAATTTATAAACTTACTTAACTAATACCCGCAAAAGCAAAACATATAGATATTTGCGGATCTTTATTTCACAGGCAAAACATGAAAAGCTGATAAACAGGCCATTTGTCTCATGCAAAAGTCACTTTTTCGCATAAATTTGATAAATTTTCTTTAACCTGGCCATGTCAGCATACAAGTTCACCCCCTTTTACCCTCATATACAGCCGTATTGAATGTAATTTTTGCAAAACCAGGCAAACAGACCACCCGAACAGCCCAATCCGCCCCACACTGCACTCAAAGCTCCCCTGCTACGCAGCCAGCCGGGCACGCGCCCCATGCATGCAGACCGCACGGCCCCAGAGCAGCTGCCCACGCTCCCCCTGCCACCAGAGCACACACATGCAGCCTTCCACATAAAGCCCCCTGAGCGCACGGGCGCCGGACCCGGCCCAGCACAGCCATGGCCTCAGTGGCCATGCCTTGTATGGCAAAGACCGCCGGTCAGGTCAGGCCGGGCAGTACAGGGCCTGCCCCCGCCTGACCATGCCCATGCCTGCCACATCCCTGCCGGGATGGAGAGTTGCAAAAATGGCGGAGGGGGCCCGGTATTTTTCACAATATCCCTGCAATGGGTTAATATTTGTGCATTGATTGCTGAGGCGGCAGTACGCTCCGCCCCTTATACCTGCTGACAAGTCATCAGCTGAGTGTCATAAGGGGCCAGTGGGATACGCTTCAGGGAACTTGGACCTTATTTTCAGGAAAGGCAGATGTTAAGACAGGTAGCACTGGATACCGAAACTACAGGCAAGTCTGATGACGGCACTCCAGGCGATCACAGAATTATTGAAATTGGCTGTGTGGAAATCATAGACCGCCGCATTACCGGTCGCGAACTGCAGGTCTACATCAATCCTGAAAGACCGGTAGATGAGGGCGCTACCAGGGTTCACGGCATGACCTGGGATGACCTCAAGGACAAGCCGCTGTTTCGTGATATTGCCCCTGAGCTTATCGACTTTATCCGTGGCTCGGAGCTGCTCATTCACAATGCCAAGTTCGATACCTCCTTCCTGGATCGCGAATTTGCCCTGATGGGACTGAATGAGACCACAGCCTCCATGGCCTCGGTTACCGATACTGTGGCTCTGGCCCTGCGCCTGCACCGTGGTATTCAGGTAAATCTTGATAACCTCTGTAACAAATTTGGCGTCAGCAACAAGCACCGTGTTCAGCACGGCGCTCTGCTGGACGCCCAGCTTCTGGCTGAGGTTTATCTGGCCATGACCGGTGGCCAGACAGGCTTTAATCTGGCCATGGAAAGCAATGCCATGGAGGGATCACGCTGGCGCCGTCCTGAGGGCTTTTGCTTCAAGGTCATGCCTGTTGAGGTCTCACGTCATGCCGTACATGTCGATACCATGATTGACCTTGCTCAGGGCTGTAAAACAGCCGTGGTTAACGAGCAGCAGATGGCTGGCAGCAACTGGAGCCGTGAATACGACATGCCTTATCTGGAAAAGGGTAAGGAAGAGAGCAAGGGCGATTACAAAAAGCGCCTCAAGGAGC
This sequence comes from Anaerobiospirillum sp. NML120511, assembly GCF_023050955.1. NCBI lineage: Bacteria > Pseudomonadati > Pseudomonadota > Gammaproteobacteria > Aeromonadales > Succinivibrionaceae > Anaerobiospirillum > Anaerobiospirillum sp. NML120511. The sequence continues at coordinate 80,254 of NZ_JALKIK010000009.1, read as the reverse complement.
AAAAGAGCGAGATTATCTCCCGCCTGCTCTCACAGGCTGAGCTTGATGCCCTGGCCCGCGCCAAAGAGGTTGACGGCGCTGCCTATAAGGAATGGGAAGACCGTGTAATGGGCCGTACCCCTGTTTAACTCAGGCACCGCTCACCGACAGTCCCGGCCAGGGCCCATCGGCCCTGCGTGCCGACCAGGCCTGCCGACCTGGCCCCTGCCGGCCGGTCCTGCAGCAGGCGGCCCGGGGGCTGCCTGAGTGCAGTGCTCTGTCCGGGCCGGTTCTTGCTCTGCCGGACCTGTTTATGATTAGTGATTGAGGATGTTCTATGGATAAGCTTTCTTTTAACGTCATGGATGATCTCAAAGAGTCCCAGGCTGTGCTCTCAGGCTTCATCGAAGCCCCTGATACCAGAGAGCTTATTGAAAAGGGCATTGAGATGATGGTTGAATCCATACGTGCAGGCGGCAAAATCATCAGCGCCGGCAATGGCGGCAGCATGTGCGATGCCATGCACTTTGCCGAGGAGCTCACCGGACGTTATCGCCTCAACCGCCCGGCCCTGCCAGCCATTTCCATTTGCGACCCCTGCCATATCACCTGTGTGGGCAATGACTACGGTTTTGATTATGTCTTCTCACGCTTTCTTGAGGGTGCCGGCTTTAAAAATGACGTTTTCCTTGGTATTTCCACCTCAGGAAACTCCAGAAACATTATTGAAGCCTGCCGCGTCTGCCGTGAAAAAGGCATTAAGAGCATCTGCCTGCTGGGCAAGGATGGCGGACAGCTCAAGGATCTGTGTGACCTTGCGATCATAGTCCCTCACGATGGCTATGCTGACCGCATGCAGGAAATCCACACCATGATTATCCATATCTTCATCAGGGGCATGGAAAACCTGCTCACTGACAGGCGCTCCTGAGTTCACGCCACACGACACTCGATGCACGGCGCCTGATGCACGCCGGGCCTTACAGACCGCTGGCGTCCCCCAGTCAATTAACCACAAGCCCCGACCCGGCAAAAGCTGAGTCGGGGCCTGCTGCATCTGAACCTGCCCACGACAGGCAGGCTGCAGGCTTTAACACAGAACGCTTGACGCAGCGCCCTGCGCTCCGGCGTGTATGGCACCGGAGGCGGCGCACTGCAAGGCACAGGCACGCAGCGTGCCTGTTACCGGGTGCGTGCACACTGGTTACGTACCGGGCCGCAGTGCTTACTAGTGAAAACGATTGCTAAAATGAGACATCAATCTCATTATGTGATTAGCACAGTCCTGTGCAGGCACGCCCCCTGTCAATTTGTCCTATAATTTCACAGTGTCCTTGTCCCTGCCGTCGCTGCTGGCCGCTCCAGAGGAAGCTGGCTGCTCAGACTGAGGTCAGGACAGTGTGAATTGTCATTGAGGATTGAGTTATGAGATTAAAGTCTGTTATTGCTGCCCTGATCGGCTCAGGTGTTATCGTGGCTTCTTCAGCCATGGCTGCTCAGACCCAGATCAAGGTCTGGTGCTGGGATGACCACTTCAATGTACCGGCTGCCCGCATGGCTGCCGAGCGCTATGAAGCAAAGCACCCTGATGTCAAGGTCAAGGTTGAGTCCATCGGTCAGCCAGACATCATTCAGAAACTCAATGCCTCCCTTGGTGCCAAGAACACCCGCACTCTGCCAGATGTAGTGCTGATGGAAGACTATCGTGTTCAGAACTTCCTTATCGGATATGACGGCTTTATGAAGCCACTTGACGGCAAGGTTGATGTCTCCAACTTCGTAGACTACAAGACTGCCGCTTCAAGCTATGATGGCAAGCACTATGGCGTACCATTTGACTCAGGTGTAACTGCCACTTTCCTGCGTATCGACCTCTTTGAGAAGGCCGGCTACAAGCTTGAGGATCTTCAGGACATTACCTGGGACAAACTCATTGAAATGGGCAAGAAGGTAAAGGAAAAGACCGGAACCTACCTGTTTGCCTATGACCCTAGCGATCTCGGCATTGTCCGTGTCATGATGCAGTCAGCAGGCTCCTGGTACACCACTCCTGATGGCAAGAAGGTAAATCTTGAGAACAATGCCGCTTTCCGCGAGGCTCTGACCATTCTCAAGAAGATGCAGGATGAGGATCTGGTTACCTACTACAACGGCTGGAACCAGCTGCTGGCCACTTTCCAGCAGGGCGCTGTATCCACTGTTATTCAGGGCTGCTGGATTACCCCTTCCATCGAGGCCAGCAAGGATCAGGCTGGCAAGTGGCGTGTTGCCCCTCTGCCAAAGCTCAGCACTGTGGAAAATGCAACCCACTACTCCAATCTGGGCGGTTCCCAGTGGTATGTTAACAGCTACTCCAAGAAAGCCGACATTGCCATGGACTTCTTAAAGGAAACCATGGCCGGTAACGAGGAGCTGCTCAATGATCTGGTACCACGCATTTCCCTGGTAAATGCCCTCAAGGACACCTCAAAGATCACCAATTACGACAAGGCCAATGAATTCTTTGGCGGCCAGAAGATCTACAACATGTTCGCCGAATGGAACAATCAAATTCCTGCCGTAAACTATGGCCCTCACACCTATGCCATTGAGTCTATCTGCACCGAGGCCCTCCAGCGCGTCCTGGGTGGCGATGACATCGATGCCGTACTCAAGGATGCCCAGGTAAACGCAGAAATGCAGATTGGCCTGTAATTATCCGCCCTGCGCCAGGTTCATTCAGGCACCTTGCCCCTGGCGGCTGCAGCTGCAGCCGCTCATGAGCCGCCACGGGGCCAGCCAGGTCGCATAAAACGCACTCAGGGCGCACAGGGCAAAGACGGCTGCGGGCTTGCAGCCCGCGCCCTTTAACGAAAAAGACCAGTACTTCCCTGGGGAGGTACTGGTCTTTTTCTTTGTCAGCTGTGCATGAGCAGTAACATTGCGTCATGACCGTGCATGCGCCGACCGCCGGACCGGACATAGGCCATCAGGGCATGCAGGTTTTTTAATAAGCCCTGTTCCCCTTATATATTCATTAACCACAATACATCATTATTGTCGGCACCAGGCTGTTAAAAACTTTTGACCTCTGTTACTGGCTGCTCTTTTTGCCTTTCCTGATTACCAGCTCAACACCGCCGCCGCCAAGGCGCACTTCCTCATAGCCTTTGAATACGGCAATTACCAGCGTAAAACCAATGGCAGAGATGGCTGCAATGGCTGCTGCGGTCAGGGCGGCACCCAGCGTTCCCATGGCGGTACCGGCTGCTCCCAGGGTAACACCACCGGTAAATGGCGCAAAGAGCGCCGCACCGCTTAAACCAAGAGCCAGCAAATTAAGAGATCCGGCGCCTATGGATCGCAGTCCCTTAAATGCAGTACGCAGCTTGCGGGCAAGCTCACCTTTTACCAGAATACGCTCAGCACCGCTGCGCCTGGCCTCATCAAGCTCCTCAGGGGTATAGACCACCACGGGATAAAAGACAGTATTTACCTCACTGCCCTGTTCCCTGGCGCTCTCGCCTGCTGCCACAGCATCCGATGCTGCAGCAGTCACAGCCCCGGCTCCGGCCATGGCAGCAGATCCGTCACCGGCCATGGCTGCTGCCACTGCAGCTGCCCCATCACTGCCATTTTCAACTCGCTGCAGCAAATCACTGGCAACAAGCTCAGTTTTCCTGGCCGGGGTCTTGATGGTCAGCAGCAGCTCATCTGAGTCATCAGCGTCCTCTGTCTCGTCAAAGTCATCTGCCTCTGGCGCAGCTGCTGTGGCCATGGCAGCTTCAGCAGGCGTGGCTGCAGAGGCCGCTGCGACAGCTGCAGCTGCTGCTGCCATGGCTTTGCGCCTGCGGTACTCATCGCTGTCCATAAAGACGGTATTAAGACGCATGTGGGCACTGGCAGCCGCTGAAAGCTCAGGCTCTGCAGCTTCAGCAACTGAATTTTCCCCGGTTGCCTGACGCTCAGTGAGCAGGCCATTAAGACGCTCACGGGCAATCCTGCCCGAGCCGTACGACACAGCAGCTGCGGCTGCGCCTGCAGCTGCAGCAGCGCCAGCTGCCCCGTCGGCTCCGGTACCAGCTTCCCGGGCACCGTCCTCTGCAGCTGCGCCTGCGGCAGGAACTGAGTCCTCAGGGGACAGGCCACTGTCCTGATGGCCCCAAAGGCCTCTCAGGCGGTCACGGGCTGTTGATGCAGTTGCGACCTCCTGAGGCTGCGCTGCAGTCTTGTCACTTTCCTTGGGCTCAGAGCCTTTACGCCAGCGGGAAATCTTCACTTAACACGCTCCCCAGATATCTGTGCTGTCAAAACATAAACCACACTTCATAATATGCCCCCAAGCTTATCACTTTCCTGGCATTAAATGCCGTAAATTAGCTCATGGTCATTTAATATGTCCACATGCAGCCGCCCCGGCCAGGGTTGTGCCTGGTACGCCCAAGCCTGCATGCCGCGCTGCGAGCATGGCGCGCTGCGACCACGCCGCGCAATGAGACGGATAAATGGCAGGCATGCAGGCTGGGCGCTGCTGAGCAAATAAAAACCCCGCATCAGGCCGTGGTGCCATGAGCGGGGAGGGGCCTTGCGCATGAAGATAAGAGCAGGGCGCGGTATGAGACTTGATATGTGGACAGCTGGTGGCAGCCGGGCACTGGTTGGGCGCGCTGCCGCATGGAGCGTCAGATACGCTCGTCTGATGACTGCTTTTTGCTGTCGGCTTTTTCCCTGTTCAGATTGCGACGGCGCACCGGCATATCATCAGCAGACTCTGAGCTTTCACTGATGGAACGCAGGCGCAGGGTCTGAGCAGCCGGGTCAAATTTAACAGGCTGGTAGAGCCTGCGGATACGGTTAATCATGCGTACGGAAATATTGGCAAAGCTCAGATAAATAAGGGGCAGACTGAACAGAGCCAGCAGACCGGCGCAGACCACTGAACCAGGGAGCATCAGGGCCGGATAGTAGATGGAGGCAAAAAGGCAGATAAAAAGCAGAATAAGGCTGACACTAAGGCGCTTGAAGCTCTTGCAGCCATAGTAAACACCTGAGGCCAGAGAGCCCTGAACAATGATTTCCGGCTCCTCTTCATAAACGGCCATTATCAGCTCGGTACCATTGGTAACCTGTCTGGCGCTGTATGACATACCCCTTCTTCTCCTTGTAGCTGCTGCAGCGGCACCTGCACTCCATGGTCAGGCATCTGCAGCTTACTGTGCGCCCTTACCGCACTGTCCCTGATATTTCTGCATGTGAAAATAATGCTAACCCCATTATACACGGCGCCGCGACCGGGGAAATCAGGACTGATCAAGCCTGGGCAGGCTGCCCGCCCATGGCCGGCCCCGGCAATGGACCAGCAATGGACCAGAGCATGGTCTGGAGCAGGGCACTGCGCAGCACCGGAGCTGCCCGGCGCTGTCTGTGCCCTCATTGCAGGCGCGGCCATGGACGCGTGGGTCAGGATGGCCGTGCGCTCATGGGCAGCGGGCTGTTCCTGCCAGGCTGCGGCCATGAAAAAAGGCACAGAGACTGAGCCCTGTGCCTTTTTTCATTAAGCCCTGCATTGGGCAAGGCGGCGCTGGATTATTAGTCCTGCATGTTGAGAATGGTTACCTGAGCGGCATCAGCAGCTGGGCGCTTCTCGATGGAGCCGGCAATCCAGGCCTTCTCGCCTGCAGCGGTCAGAATCTCAACAGCCTTCTGGGCGTCAGCGGCATCCAGAGCGACAAACATGCCTACGCCGCAGTTGAAGGTGCGGTACATTTCGTAGGTTGATACATTGCCTTTGGTCTTGAGGAACTCAAAGATCTCCGGCCACTGCCAGGTAGCCGCATCAATGGTGGCTACGGCATCTTCAGGCAGCACGCGTGGGATATTCTCCCAGAAGCCGCCACCGGTGATGTGGGCCATGGCGTGAACATCAACCTTGCTGATGAGCTCAAGCAGCGGCTTGACGAAAATGCGGGTAGGCTCCATTACGGCATCAGCAACGGTCTTGCCTGATGGCAGGGTATCCTGCTCAGGGTTAACACCGGCATGCTTGAAGATGTGACGGATCAGGGAGTAGCCATTGGAATGAGGGCCGCTGGAGGCGATGGCAACGAGGGTGTCACCGGCCTTGACTTTGGAGCCGTCAATAATCCTGGAAGCCTCAACCACACCAACACTGAAGCCGGCCAGATCGTAATCACCGGTCTCGTACATGCCAGGCATTTCAGCAGTCTCACCGCCTACCAGGGCACAGCCGGCCATTTCACAGCCTTTGGCAATGCCGGTAACTACGGAAGCAGCTACGTCAACATCGAGCTTGCCGGTTGCATAGTAGTCGAGGAATAACAGAGGCTCAGCGCCCTGTACGATTAAGTCGTTTACGCACATGGCAACCAGATCCTGGCCCACGGTGTTGTGACGCTTGAGATCAATGGCCAGACGCAGCTTGGTGCCAACACCATCAGTGCCGGAAACCAGAACAGGCTCTTTGTAACCCTTAGGAATACGGGTTAAGGCGCCAAAACCACCCAGACCGCCGATAACCTCAGGGCGGGAAGTGCGCTTGACAGGGCCCTTGATACGCTCAACTAACTCTTCACCGGCATCGATATCAACACCAGCGTCTTTGTAGGTTAAATTGGTAGCCATGTATTATTGCCTCAGTATGCAACGTGAAAAAATGAATGGCCAATTATACAGCAAAAGCATCGATTCTTGAGAAAAAGCGGCAAAGTTATCGGCTTTTTAACCCTTTATGACTGCATTTCTGCCACCTTGGAGCCATGCCCACGGTCACAGCTGACAACCCCCGGGTGTCAGGTCCACGGTCACAGCTGACAGCCCCCTGGTGTCAGGACCACGGTCACAGCTGACAGCCCCCTGGTGTCAGGACCACGGTCACAGCTGACAGCCCCCGGGCGTCGGCCATCCGGCACCTGAGATTGCACGTGGGCCGTTTTGGGCCTGTCGTTATGGGAGTGACAGCTGCAGGGCGAGCATGTGCTTTTTTGGAGCAGCGCAGGGCCGGGCGCGCCTGTTTACTGACAGCTGCGGGCTTTGTATTCCTGCCCTTTCCTGTGCCTGTGCTATGATGCAATGCATTATCATGAGCCTGCAGTGGGGGTTCGGGCAAACTGGCATGTTTCCGGCATGCCCTGTCAGATGCACTGTCGAAACCTGCTGTTATGGAGCGCAGCATGCTCATGCATGCATTCATGCATGCAGGCGCAGCTGCCCCGTACATCACAGGCCCCAGGGTCCTGGCCAGAGTGCTGGCTCAGGTGCTCAGGTGCTCAGGCGCCGGTGGATGTGTCTTACTGCCTGCAGCGGGCAGTCTTTTTGACCATTACAGTTTCAATCATGCTCATGGAGCACAGGATTTCTGCAAAGGACGCAAACATGCTTAATCACAGGCTATCGCTTCTGGCCGCTTCGCTGGCTATGGTGCTGGGTTCATCCTCTGCCATGGCCGCCCAGGAAAATACCGCACCGGCCGCTCCTGCAGCAGCTGAACTGCGCGCCGCTCCGGCCCGCCCTGCTGCTCCAGCTGCTGCTGCCCCGGCAGGCGCCGTTGCCAAGGCTGCTGCAACTGCACCGGCTGCACGTGCAGGTGGTGTCGCTGCTCCTGCAGCACGTGCCGGTGGCCCGGCTGCCAGCGTCGTGGGCGCTTTTTCCCCTGAGAAAATCAGTGCCGGTGCTGCCGCTGCCGTAGGTGCTCCAGCACCTAAGCGTCCTGCCTTTACCTTTGAAAACCAGAGCTCAGGTAACAAGCGCCTTGATCTGGGCGGTCATCACGGTCTTGGCACCGGTGAGGGCACCACCATTGGTGTGCTCGACGGTAATGCCGAGCGCGTGCAGGAGGTGAGCGTGCCTGTACTGACCACCTTTGACAATGCTGTCATGGACGGCTTTAAGAGCCTTGAAAGCGGCATTACCCTGGGCCTTGGCAAAAGCTCCAAACTGACCATCAATGATGTGGCCCCGGCTCTGCGCAGCTTTACCTCTGATGCCGATGGCAATCTGGTCCTGCGCTTTTCCATTCCCATGGCTGAAAGCATTCTCAAAAAGGAAGGTGCCTCCTCCTGGAAGGGCCTGTCCAATCCTGTGCTGGTGTGGATGGCCGGTCTTGACGGCAGCGCCAATATGAGCCTGGTGTCCGGTCAGAATCTGACCAGCTTTGCCCAGTCCATCATGGCTGCCACCTCAGATTACAAATACCGTCTTATCTTCCCTATTCTTGATCTGCAGGAAATAAAGGACATCAAGGTGGCCACTGTGCTTGATCAGGACATTGAGGCTCTGACCAGAGCCTCTGAGCGTTACGGTGCGGATTATTTCATTGCCGGCTCCTTTACCTCAGTGCCAGAGGAGAGCAATGTTACTTTCAAGTGGAATCTGTACAACCGTGACGGCCAGCCGGTCTCAAGCTCATCGGTAACCGGTCTTATGGATGAGGTTTCCTCTCTGGGCGCCGGTGATATTGCCCGTGCTCTTATGACCTGGCAGGCAAATCAGGATCAGATGATGACTCCTGCTGCCATGAAGGCCAGCAATGTTGATATCGATATGCTCGGCCCTGGCGAGGGCTTTGTGCGCATGAGCATCAGCAATGTCAAATCCCTGCAGGACGTCCAGTCTGTGCGCCAGATTATGGTGTCCTACGGCTTTGACGGCGATATCCGCATTATCGGCTTTGACAACGGTCAGCTGGTACTTGAGGTTTCCACCAATTCCAAGGCCGAAAATCTTGCGGCCACCATGCGTCATGCCGGCGAGTTCCAGTACCTGTCCCCATGGAACTTCAGCTTTGTGGAGAATGCCTACATCCGCCCGGCCATGATTGAGCGTATCGGTCCTGCCAGCAAGAACCGTCCTGACTCACGTATCAACCCTGCCAACGTGGCTCCGGCCCATGTGGTCAAAATTCGTGATGCCCGTGACGTAGGTCAGGGCAACGGCCTGCCAAACCGCAACGCCCCTGCCATTCAGGGCGCCGCCCTCTAGGGCCGGTGCTGCTCAATGCTCCGGCTTAGAGCTCAGGGCAGCATTATCCGCTCTGTAAATACAAAAGCCCCGTAAGCTGATGCTCACGGGGCTTTTGTGTCTGTGGGCGCAGTGCCTGAGCCATAGCTGCAGGCAGCGCCACAGCTCTGCGACGGCGCGGCTGCCGGGCCTTACTACTGACTTAGCAGGGCCTCGTCAAAGGAGCGCTGCATGGAGATTTCAGCTACGCGCGCCTTGATGCGCTCGCGGGTGAGCTCCTGGGTACACTCGCGCAGGGCCTGACCGTAAATGCCAATGGACTGCTGGTAGGCGGCGCTTTGGGCATAGATTTCACCCCTGGTCTGCAGGGCCTCGCATTTGTCCTTGAGCTCACGCTGGGTCTTCTCAAGCAGGCTCAGGGCCAGCAAATCATCAGGACGCAGGCGCAGGTAATTGTTAAGCACGCTGCGCGCCCGGGTCAGCTGTCTGTTTTCAATCAGGGCTGAGGCCAGATTGGCCACTATGACCTGATTGCGCGGCATGACGCGGTAACGGGCCTGCAGGCGCTCAATGGCCTGAGCCTCATGACCGCGCTTGAGGTCAATATCAGTTTTGAGATCGAGCACGAAAAGGCTGGTGTTTTTGTTAACCGGCAGCCTGTCCAGATACGAAAGAGCAGACTCGTAATTTTCAAGCTCATATTCGGTCAGGGCCAGAGCATAGTTGACATAGGCTTTCGGACGCTTGTCGACATTGGCCTTGATGACCTCACGGAGCTTCTGAAAATCAGCCTTGTCCTTATGACCTGAGAAGCGCACGGCAATGCGGGCCTGAGCCATAAAATAGTCAGCATTGGAGGAATTGTCGCGCCGGCCATAAATCTGAGCACGGTTCTGAGCCTCGGCTACACGTATGTCAGAGAGCGGGTGGTCGATAAGCAGAGTAAAGGCCGGATTGATATTGCCCTGCTGGGCCAGCAGGCGCTTGAACATGTCCACAGCGCCATAGGGATTCATACCTGATTTATAAAGCAGGGCTATGCCCAGGCGATCGGCCTCATACTCATTGTCGCGGGTAAAGTTAATACGGCTTTGCATCTGTGCGCCCATGGTGGTGGACAGAGCGGCCATACCAAGAGCCGGATTTAAAATGGACATGACAATGGAGCCAATCATACCGGCCATGGACAGCTGACTGGTTACGGTCATGCTCTCGACAAATCGGGCAATGTGGCGCTGGGTGACATGGGAAATTTCGTGGGCAATAACCGAGGCAAATTCATCTTCGGTCATGGCATAGTTGAAAAGGCCGGTATTGATAGCCACCTTGCCGCCCAGAAAGGCCGAGGCATTGAGGCTGGGATCATTGACCACAAAGAAGGTAAAGGGAAAGTTCACATGATCGGCATGGGCAAGCAATCTGTTGCCCAGGGTAGTGACATATTCACTGAGCACCGGATCGTCGAGCACATTGAGCTGTGAGCGGGCCGTGCGCATGAAAAACTCACCTATGGCCATTTCCTTTTGCACGGTAATACCCTGCACACCGGCTGTACCGATCTGAGGAATGAGAATGCTGTCATCCGGAGCGGCAGCAGCAGCTGGTATTGTCAGTACTGCTGCTGCAAGCGCGCCTGCAGCCAGTCTTTTAAGAGCACGGCCTGTTTTTGATGCTGTCCGTTTAATCATCATCTATCTCCAGCTGACTGCGGTATGGGCACACGCCCAGGCGCCTGAACACACGCCCCGGCGCCTGACCTGATGCCTGGCATAGCAGGGCCCGGCACGGCGGGGCGCCCTTTATGGTAAAACTCTAGCATATGCAGCAAGGATTAGCGTGAGGTTAGCCTGTGCAGCCGTAAATTGCACCTTTGCAGTACGATACGCGCCAGGACATGGCTCCTGCCATGGCGCCGGCCATGGCCTCAGTCCCGGCCCCAGGCGGCCTCTGGTGCAGGCCCGGCCGGTTGCCGGGCTGCACCTGGAGGACACTGGTGCAGGCCTGGTGTGGCCGCCTGTGTCTGTGCTGTGGCGGGGCCCGTGGTGATGGTTAATTTATCTTCACTTTGGGAGGCTGGTATCTGTTAATCACGAGACGGCTGATATAGACTAACATCTGTAATTGAGAAAAAATTCCGTTCCGGGAAAATAGTGCGGCCGGCCCGCCGTTTATCAGTGCGCATAACTGCACTGAGCTGTTTTTTCCCAGTGCCACAAAAGGCTCCACCCCCAACATGTTCACTCTGCTCAGGCGCTGGTATGAGCGCCACTTCTCCCAGCCTGGCACCATTGAGTTTGCTCTGGTGCTCACCGGCTCCTTTATCATCGTCTACTACTTCATGTGGCTGGTAGGCCCTATTGTCGTAGCCCTTTGTCTTGCCTTCTGCCTTGACTGGCCTGTCGAGTACATGAAGCGCCGCTTTGCCATTTCCCGCAAGATAGGCGCCACCATAGTCATGTTTGTATTCAGCTCTTTGCTGGTATCAGCCACCTTGCTGCTGGTGCCTAATGTCATCAAACAGGGCGCCGAATTTTACAATTCCGTAGTTTCTTTCAGTACTGATGATTCCTCTGCAGACAAACTGCCCCAGTCTCCCCCTGAAAGTCTGAGCGGCGGCGCTCAGGCAGGTCAGGATGACGCTGCCGGTGGTGCTGGCGCCGGTGGTGCTGGCGCTCACAGCCCTCAGGGGCACAGCCTCGATAGCTCCGCTCTTAAGGACTCATCGGCTTCAAATGAGGCCGGCATCAGCGCAGCTGCCGGTTACCGCAGCGGCTCCAGCGCCCTTGGCTCAGCCGCCGAGGCCTTTGCCCATGTAGCCACAGCAGGAGGTGCGGGCACTGCAACAGGGAAAAGGGCTGCTGCCAGTGGGGCAGCCGGTGACGCCGCTGCCGGTGGCACAACTGGTGCCGGTGCCGGCGACGGCACCACGGGCTCAGGCAGCGTGCTCAGCGATGGCTCTGACCGTAATCTGTCTCCTGAGGGTGTCCAGGCACTGTCAGAGCAGAACGGCTCAAGCGCCGGTGCCGGAGCTGGAGCCGGTGTGGGCGCTGAGGCTGCCCTTGATGGCCCGGCCATGTTCAGCGCCCGTGATCATGGCCGCAAGAACGAGACTACCATTGTCTATATCACTGGACCTGGTGCCGAGGGTCATGGGACTGATCCCCAGAGCAAGGAAAAAATGGCTCAGGCCGTAGCCAGTGCTGCACTTGCAGCAGCTGAAATTGAGCTGGCCCGCCGTGATGGCAGCAAGGGTATGCTGGGATCTGATCATGGTGAGGTCAGTGCCGTCAGTCACAATGGCGATAACGACAGCTATCAGATTACCCTCATCAACGGATCAGGTGAGCAATTTAATTTCAGCAGCAATGAAAACGAATTTACCCTCTCTGTAACTGACTTTGATGCCCGTCTTGCCAAGGAGCTGCATGATGTGGTGCTCAATCTGCCTGATCCCCTGCCAGGCATGCTCACTCAGAGCCTGATTGAAGAGAGCGTACGCAATGCCCGCATGGCTGCCACCAACAAAATGGCTGATCTGATGCGCACCCAGCTTATGCCATCAGTGGTCAATGCCTTTACCTGGCTGGTCTATGCCATTATTGTCCCTATCTTCACCTTCCTTATGCTCTATAACAAAGAGCAGCTGCAGATCAGGGCCCTGACCTTCATTCTGCCTAACAACCAGGTGCTGATGCGCAAGTTCTGGCCGAGCATACACCGTCAGATAGGTGGATATATCAGAGGCAAGCTCCTGCACATCATCATCATTGCCATTGCCAACACGCTGGCTTTCATGCTGCTTGATGTTAACTATGCTCTGCTCCTTGGGGTTGGCGTAGGTCTGTCTGTGGTTATTCCTTATGTAGGAGCGGTGATCATTGCCATTCCTGTGGTCATGGTAGCTATCTTCCAGTTTGGCTTCAGCACCGATCTAATCTGGGTTCTGGTCGTATATACAGTCATTCAGCTGCTCGACAGCAATGTGCTTACCCCTATGCTCTTCTCCAAAGCCATGAATCTCGATGCCTTCTCCATTCTGGCTGCCATTTTGATATTTGGTAATCTCTGGGGCTTCTGGGGCGTGTTCTTTGCCATTCCTCTGGCCACCTTTATCAAAACCCTCATTGTCAAGTGGCCAAATGCCGAGCCCGTCAACCACAAGGGTGAACGCATCTGACCTGATACCGGCCAGAGTGCATACTGTGCTCTCTGGCCTTACGGGCATCAAAAAAGGCCGTCCTGTAAGGGACGGCCTTTTTTGTTGCCATGGCAGCTGTGCTGCTGCAGCGCCACGGGCAGTATGGCTGCGCTGCACGCTGCCGCGCGTGGCGCGTGGCACCATCAGTACATGAGGGTGTAGAGCCTGCGGCGGTAGAGACTCTGATTTGGATCACCATCCATGGTAGCCAGGATATCAAGGAAGGTCTTCTTGACGTCCTCATTGCCCAGATCCTTTTTCAGGAAGGCAAATAAAATGGACAGGGCCTCTTCCTTCTTGCCGGCAGCTGACAGAGCCACGGCATAGGCCACAGTGTTTTCAGCTGACTGATCCTGCTCATACTTTTCCTTGAGCTCGACCATCTCAGGGCTGTTCTGAGCCTGCTCGGCAAGGTCCAGAGCGGACATGAGCTGCTGATACTCAGGGCTTTGCTTTTCCTCACGGCCAAGGTTATCAAGAAGCTCGTGGGCCTTGGCAGTGTTTAAGGCGGCAATGAGCAGACGGGCGTAGATAAAGCGCCAGCTCAGATTGCTCTCATCAAGAGCAAAAGCCTCAGCTGCTTTGGCTACGGCATTGTTGAGATCACCCTCAGCCTCAGAGGCCAGAGCAGCGCGCATGAGCATGTCGCCCTCGCCTGGCATGAACTGATTGAGAGTTTCCTGCAGGCCGTCAATAATGCCGTCGCCCTCCAAAATGGCAGCCGGCTGACCATTGTCGATTACTACCAGGGTAGGCAGAGTGCGCAGGCCCATACGGCCGCCCAGCACATTTACCATAGGATCCTGGATATCGCACATGGCCAGGGTTACATACTCATTACTGTCAGAAATGGCTGTGGTAATGGCATTACGGGCAGCATCGCAGCTGGGATCAGCATCGTAGAAAAAGCAGAAAACAGGCTTGTCCTTTGAGGACATGAAAGTCTGTTCAAAATTTTCCTGAGTAAGGTACATAAGTGTAAATTCCTTGTTCTCCTGACTGAATATCAGCGCAGGAAACGATTGAGATCGCGTGTGGCCTCAATGAGGTTCTCAAGATTAGGTCTTACCTGCACGCGTTCACTGTGACGCTCGACATAGGATTCACCGTCCTGAGAGTAGATAACGGTATCATCACGTCCAATAAGCATCAGATAATCTGAGCCGTCAACCAGCAGATGGTCGCGGCCTGAAAGGGTACGCAGCTGGGCACCGAGCGTGTAATTGCCCTGAGCCGTGGTGATATTGACCACCTCACTTGCTACAGTGGCAAAGATATCGACAGGGGAGCTGAGCACTTCGCTGTGGCGGCCCTGCTTGCCTCCATCCGGCCAGAATACCAGCAATGGCACATGCTGAACCTGGCGATCATAGCGGCGGGTATCCTGACGGAGCAGATCATTGCCCTCAGTTGAGGTAATAATCACCATGGTATTGTCCATGAGACCTGATTTGTTCAGCTCCTGCATAAACAGGCCGATCAGGGCATCAACATAGCGCAGATTGTGCTCATAGGTGATAACAGCCTGAGTGTCAGCATCGGCAGTCACGCCTGAGCTCTCCTCAGTGGCCCGGGCCGGCAGGGCACAGACGGCCTGATCAAAGCGCGCGGACAGCAAATCATCACGATCAGCACCGCCATCGCCCTGAGCATCTGCTTCGCCTGCAGCTGCGGCGCCTGCCCTGGCGCCTGCGCCGGTGGCGGCAGCTTTTCCGGCCGTACGGACCTGGCTGCACTCAAGGGAGGCATCTTCCGAGCTGCGCAAATCGTTAATCACCAGATTAATGGCAAAAGGACGCTGCTCACTGGAGCGGTAGCTTTCAATCTGATGCAGGGCATTGATCATGAGATCACGGGCATTGCCTGAGACGCTCAGCTGCGGGCTGCGCAGACCTGAATTATTGAGCAGCTCACGCAGATAGGTATCAAGCTGACTATCCTTACTGCTGCCAGAGGCACCCGGGGCGCCCGGGGCACTGCCGGCGGCGCCTGCGCTGCCCTGAGCGCCAGAGGATCTGGCGGTGGCAGTGGCAGCACTGCCGTGATGGCCCAGGGTGGCGCCTGATGAGACCATCAGGCGACGCACATAATCCTGACGGAACATTTCATCGGCCGTTACCGGCAGCAGGCGGCTTGAAATCATGGCGCTGCGATACTGCAAAGGCAGGCCGAAATTCATGGAAAAGACATTATCGCCCTCGTCTGAATAGAGCAGATAGTGCTCATCAAAGTTATGGGCCTTTTCCTCAAGAGCGCTTAAAGACGGAGTGAGCTCATGGGTTAGATGGGAGCTTGAGAACCTGTTGATGGCGATGACAATGAGATTGCGCGGCGTGGCTGAGCTGTCAATGGTTAACGGGCTGAGCGGATAATGAATGTACTCTGAGCGCAGGCTCTGCTCGCGGCTTAACTCCTCTTCAGACAGCCAGCCATGGCTGCTCAAAAAGGACTTGGCCGTCATAGGGTAATGCACAGGGAAGGTTGAGCGCAGCAATGTAATACGCTCATAGCGGGCGGCATCGGCCCAGATGTGCATGACATGGGAGCTGATAAAGCACACACCGATTACGGCCAGCACCGAGCGCACCAGATAAGGATGGTGGGCGCGGTAAAGCGAATGGGTAGTGATTTTGGCAAAGACAGCTTCAATGGCCAGCACCAGAGGCACGGCAATAAAGAGGAAGTTGTAATTAAGGCCGGTATCAAAATCAAGCTCACGGACAATGAGATTAAGGGCCGTAAAGCTCAGATGCACCTTGACCATCAGATAGATCTTGATGTCAAAGAGCAGGAGGGTATGCCAGATAACAGCCAGCACTACCGACAGTACGCGGTACCAGCGAAAATTGCCAATGAAGGAAAGCGGGAAGAATATGACCAGAAAGACCACTACAGTCAGAAATGACATGTGGCCCAGGCAGGTAATGATGAGATAGACAAAACTTAAAAAGTCTGGTGCCGGTGGAGCTGAATAGACATATCCTGTACCCAGAAAGCAGCTGAGCAGGATATTAAGAAAGATAAAGTAATGACCCCAGGAGATCGATCGCGACACCTGTTCTTTATAGGAGAAACGCTTGTTAGGTTTAAATGGAGCGTCCATAGCCCGACCACTGTCTCTTGGAAAATCTACTCAGGCACTGTGTACCAGGACCAGCACGGCCTGTCCCTGACAGTAACACTTTCACTGTCAGGCAGCGCCCGGATAAGGCGCCGTCCGTGGGGCTGATTTTATCACAACTGAAAGCCGCTCCCCTGACACTAAGGCCATCCCTGCCAGCACCGGCCTTTCAGTGCACAAAGCCCCTCTCATCAGCCCTCACATCAGCCCCAAAAACCAGCCCTCACATAAACCTTCACACCGCCCTCACACCAGCCCTCAAACCAGCCCCAAAAACCAGGCCGGCAAGGCCAGGTTCGGCCGGGCTGAACCTGCCCGGCCGGGCAGGTCTGACCGCCGGGCCCGGCTGAGCATTTCCGGCTGAGCCGGCCTTACTGGCGCTGGCAGCGCCCGCCCCGGCGATCCTCTGCCTTAAGCATGAAAGCCACGTCTACAGTACTGCCATAGGCCTCAGGTTTAACTTTTCACGCCTTTGCCTTTCCACCATTGCACTTGTGCCCTGATGCGCCCGCGCCCGCAGCTAAGGCGCAAAAGACCAGCCATGTGCTTTTCTGCCTTATCTGCCTTTCCTTATCCTTTATTGGGCCATTAACAGCTCCTTTCCGGGCAGCACCATACCCCCATTACCGAACCCTCTGTTTGCACTGTTCAGGTGCTCTGTAAAATGCTCTGTGAAAAATGTGAGAGCCTGGGAGGGCGTTTTCTGTGAAAGTGTGAGCCTGCGCATTTTTGCCCTGTGAATGATGGGAATTTCTGGGGTGTTTCATGGGGTGATCGGGCTTTTTTCGTTACATATATCGTTTTGCGACAGATCTCACATAAAAATTCAATTACTGCCTGTTAAAGCCTTTTGTCATTTTATTTTGTCTGGATATGACTGGCAAAATTTTGTGATGGGGCTCACATATTTCCATGATTTCACAAAAAATGGCCCCCGGCCCTCATGTTTGCAGCAAGAGGGCCTTTTTCGTCTTTTTATCATGTAGCCACAGGAGCAGCACAGCAGCCACTGGCAGTCATCTGAATTAAACCGTCAGTCAGATGAGCTCAGAGCTGTCACTCAGGTCACATGTCCTGGTACCCGGCGGTAAATGTCTGCATCGCTATCAGGTACCGGCAGATAAGAGCACCAGCACTGACGAGTCTCCATCTGCAGGGACAGTGTCAGCCCTGAGCAGGCCACAGCGCAGTGCTGCCCCTGTACCCGGAATTAAACCGCAGCCTGAAAACTCACAAAGGTTGAACCGGAATCAGCACTACTGACAAACAGACAGAGCCCTGACACAGGACCGCAACAAGTCAGACTGGCTTACACACTATCGCCAGGCATCAGAGCGCTTCCCTTGCACTCAAAGAATCAGACAGATAAAGGATTACCAGTCAAAGCACAGGCCGATATGCCGGCCGGCCAGCACAGCAAACATCACCTCGACCGGCATTTTTAATTTCACGCAGCCCGCTGCAGCCTCTCTCTGTGAGCTTTTGGGGCGCAGCACGGCTGCAGACTGCCTGCAGGCCCAGATGGCCCGGGCAGGGCACAGTGCCACGGCTGTGGCGCTGTGCAGCCGGGCTGACGCCCGGCCCTTTAAGACAACAGTAACGCACATGCTCAGAGCAGCATGTGGCAGGCACAGCCAGCAGCTGCGCAACCAGTTCGCTGCTGCAGAGCGCAGCAGCCGGCCGCGCAACCAGGTCGCTGCTGCAGAACGCAGCAGCCTGCCGCGCAGGCAGGACGCAGCAGCAGCTGCGCAGGCCGCTTCAGTGCCGGCATCATCAGACAGATAACAGGATAACAGCCATGGGATCACTCTCAGCACGTCAGACCATTGAAGAGGTGGCCGCCACTTTTGCCCGTCGCTTTGGCATCAAAGTGGTCTTTGAGGGCAGTGGTGCCTACAGCACCAGTGACACCATCATTCTGCCTCGTATCTCTCTTGAAAATGTCGAGCAGGAGCGCATGATCTACGGCCTGCTGGTTCATGAGGCTGCCCATATCAAATACAGCGATTTTCGTGCTTTTACCGGAGTCAGTGGTGCGCTGTTAAAGGAGCTGGTCAACATACTTGAGGACACTCGCATTGAAAGCCTGATGTGCCGTGATTACATGGGCGCTTATGAAAACCTTGCCTGGGTTAACGAGACTATTTACAGCCGTCTTGAGCCCATGGTGGACAATGCCCCGGCCTGTCCCAAGCTCAATATCATCAAGGCCTATATCCACACCCGAGCAAGTCATCTTGTCATGGACTACCCCGGCTCTGGTTCCCTTGCCTGGCGCTTTTACCGTGAGCTTACCTGTCTTGTCAGCCAGCAGGGCCTTTATGACCTTAACGAATTAATAAGAGAAGTACCTGCCTGTAAGGACATCAGCGATGTGATTGCCCTGAGCCGCCGTATCTACGCTCTACTTGGCTCTGAGTACTTCTTTGTTCCCGATTTTTCGCGCATGGCTTTGCGTTGTCAGCTGTGCAGCCAGTTTGATCTTGAAAACTACCGTCGCCTGGCCGAATTATTCGGCCAGGAATTCAAGGCCCCGGTTTTATGCCCTGCCCCTGTTCACCTGCAGGTTGAATCATGTCAGAGCGTCATCAGCCGCATGGGACTTTCTCTTGATGAAAACGAGGTCAATAACGGTTTTATTCCTGATTTTCTCTCCCCTTTTCTCCCTGAGTTTTTTGCCAGTGGCAATCTCAATGACACGCTCATGGCTGCCCGCTTCAGCGCTCAGCAGCTTGAAGATGCCACGGCCCTGTCCACCATGGCAGCAGGCAATTTAACTGAGGCGCGCTGGCTGGCCCGTACCGCCGATATCGACAGGCCCCTCAAAAAGCCGGCTCCAGCACTGTTAAAAGAGCGCCTTGAGCGCTGCGTCCACGGAGACATGCCCGTCCTGCAGCAAAAGCTCACCCAGGCCATATTAAAAGATCTTCATACCATGCCTGATATTCCGGCCGCGCTGTCTGAGCAGCCGGCCGGGGAGGTTTCCCGAACAGATAAAGTTTTTACCCCGGATACCGCCAGGGCGGCCTCTGGTGCCGACGGCACTGCCAGCTGGGCCACAGGTGCAGGCGCTGCCCTTGCGCCGGCTGCCTCTGGTGCGACAGCGGCTGCAGGAGCTGCAGCCGGGGCTGCAGGCAGTGCAGCAGATGGCGGCGGCGCAAGGCGTGCTGCCGTTGAGCACGGCACCTTCATTGATGAGGGCCCTGATGTTCATCCTGAGACCCTGGCTGTGGGCCCTGAGTACCGTGCTCTTGAGTGTGTTCAGGACTATACCGTTCGTGGCAGCAGTAACCATACCCTGCCTTTGTCCTTTCAGGAGCGCTTTGTCAGCGGTCAGCTTGAGATCCTGGAGCGCAGTGAAGGTGACAGCCGTGATCCTGAGGATTTCTCAAGTCCCTATCTTTATGCCGGCCCTCTGGCCCGCCCTGATATCCCTGAGCTCCATACCCGTATCAACCGCCTGATGAGCACAGCTCTGCATGGCACTGAGGGGGATCAGCAAAAAGCCCGTGAGGCCATGCCCGGTCTTAGTGACGAGCAGTACTGCAATATCATTCAGGTATGTGAAAGCACTGATCATCTTGACTGTCATCTGCGCCCCCTTGATCTGCGTCATAACGCCTTTACCGGCCCTCTGTGCAGCTGGCAGGAGCTCT
This sequence comes from Anaerobiospirillum sp. NML120511, assembly GCF_023050955.1. NCBI lineage: Bacteria > Pseudomonadati > Pseudomonadota > Gammaproteobacteria > Aeromonadales > Succinivibrionaceae > Anaerobiospirillum > Anaerobiospirillum sp. NML120511. The sequence goes on along the minus strand of NZ_JALKIK010000009.1, from coordinate 60,345 downwards.
GTCAGGCCCTGATTACCATGAGCCGCTTTCTGCGCGATCACGAGGATGAGGCTCTCAATGCTGCTGCCCCCGGGCGCCTTGAGGATCTCAAATCCTTTATGGCCATACCTCATGAGCGCTTTCTTGAACTGTGTGGCGATCGTGACCTTGTGGACGTGAGCTATCTTACCGGCTCCTTAAAGCTCAGGGCCGTCTGCCCGTCACTGGAGCTCATTGCCCGTCTGAGCATGGAGATGGCAAGCCGCCCTTATGACCGTCTGCACCTTGCCCCTGTGCTTGATTTGAGCACGGCCGGAGCACCGGTACAGCTGCTCAACGGCATGCGCTCCTGGCAGGCCGGCATGTCACGGCATATGAAAATAGCCGCCGAAGATGTACTGCCTGAGGCCCGCAGCCGCGAGGAGCTTGATGACATCAACAGACGTGCCTTTACCAACTACGATGACCTGAGCAAGATAGTCAAAGCCCGCATCATGACTCCGACCATGATTGAAAACAGCCGTCGTATCCGCGATGAGGGCATATGCCTGCCTGTCTTTCAGTATGACCAGGGCCAAAAGGAAATTGACTGTCTGGGGTGGAGCAGCTTTGATGGCAATCTTGATCTGTCATCCCTGCCACAGCACCGCCGCTCTCTTATGGACCGCACCTATGAGGTAAGACGCCATGCCCGCTACCGCCGCAGCGCAGCAGTGCTGGGCGAGTATGGTCTGTACAGCCGCGACATACTCGACCCCGATCTTATAAGTGATCCGGCCATGTACTGTCGCGACCGCAGGGGCAATATCTACTACAAATACTATTACGAGCGCACCCTCGTTGCCCGCCGCGTCATGCTCAGCTGCGGTCTGCAGCGTGCCGACGCCCCGGCAGCTGACGCTGCCAGTGCCGGCGTTGCAGACAAAGTCGCAGTAGCAGCTGCGGCATCCGGCAGCGGAGCATCACCTGGCCGCTATCCTGTAGCCTGTGCCGTTGCCCGCGATCACTTCAGCGCCATTAACAGTTACGAATACGCCGACCACAATGCCATGGAGCGCAACCGCAGCGCCCGCGCGCTTTATGAAGGCCGCCGTCAGCCTCTGGTATACCGTGGTTTTTATCTCAGTGAACTCTTTACCAAACCATCATCAGGACGCTCTTATATTAACCCTGAAGCCTATGACCCTCTTACAGGTCTGCGCCATCCTGTCTACATAGAGCCTGAGAGTATGGTCTATACCGAGTGGCAGCGCCACACTCGCATGACCTCAGCTCTGCGTCAGCTGCTGCCATGGGAGCTGCAGCTTGCTCATATGGAGCTGTCCCAGAAACAGAGACCGCTGTTTAACATGCGCGATCCGCGCCTTGAAAACAGCTTTGCTGACGCCCTGCGTGAGTACTACTACGTAATCTACCGTCTTGCAGATACCCGCAGTGAATTTCTCGGACGCACCGTCTCAGGCCGATCCGCCCCGGCAGGCACATATGCAGGAGGAGGTAATGGAGCCGGGCGTTGTGCACCACAAAGTGGGCGTGGCCGGCCATCAGGATCCGCCTCAGGCGGCCCTGCCGGTGCCGTACGTAACAGCACGGCCTTTAAGGGCCAGACCTTTACCTCTGAAAGCGATGCTGATGTCATCAGGGATCTTAAGAATCTGCGCTATGACCTGAGACTTGAGCTGATGGCCAATATCGACAGAATGCGCGCTCTGGGCAGCTCTGTGGTCAGAGTGATTGACTGGCAGGTAATGAACAATCCTCAGCTTAACAATCATGGTCTGCACTCAGGACTGATGCAGGACATACAAAAAGCCCAGCAGTACCTTGTAAACAGTGCCGCCACCATCGAGCAGTCTCTGGTACCGGCTCTGAGCAGCGCCATAGAGTCTCTTACCGGCACTCACAAAGGAGCCAGCCGCCATGGCAGTGACCTCAATGTCAGAAGAGCCCAGTTCATGCCTCTTGGTGAGCAGCGTATCTTCAGGGCCGATCAGGAGGTATTTGGCCATGATCTGAGCGTGCATCTGCTGGTGGACATCTCACTGTCCATGCGTGAAGGTCAGAAAGGACCACCGACCATGAAATTTGTCTGCCCTGATTCAGCCGGCTTTATGGCATGTCAGGCCGCCCTTGCCCTGGCACGTGCTCTGTCGCGCACCGAGGGCACCAGCTGTGAGGCTACCTTCTTTCCAGGACCGTTTGAAGGCAGCAGCTGCCTTAATGTCAAAAGAGCCGATGAGGATATCAATGCCGTGGAGCGCTTCTTCTTTCAGCTGCCCCGCCTTGGTACCCCTACAGCACAGGCCATCATGTATGCCATGCACAGCCTGCTGCGCCGTGATGCGCGCCGGCGTGTCATCCTGCTCATTACCGATGGTCTGCCTGATGACAGTGCCGCAGCCGTCCATGCTCTTAATACCGCCCGCGCCCGGGGAGTGCAGGTACTGTGTACCGGCATTCTCAAAACCACCGAGGAGTTTAAACAGCAGGCCCGTCAAATCTTCCCTGACATGGTCACAGTAGAAAACTTAAATGACCTGCCAGCCACAGTAAGCCGCCTGCTGCTCGACTACACGGCAGCATACAGATAAATGCCAGGCGCCCGCGCCCCATGTCATATGCGGCAGCGTCCCGGCAGGCACCGGCCACATGACAAGGCATCTGTCTGTGCCTGCAGAGCACAGTGACCGGCGCCTGCAGCCAGCAGGCGGCCTGGCCACAGTCCCAGCCCTGCCTGACTGCCGCCGATAAGTGGCGTGACCACAGTTACCCCAATTTAAGAGTTTGCATACCCATGTGGCTGTGTCCGGGCTGTTACAGCCCGGCCCTCTAAGCCAGGTTGCCATAGAGCTCAAGAGCTGGCTTATGGCAGAGGCAGTGAGGTCAGATCCCTGTATGGTATCGAGATAAAGCCAGTGATACAGACGTGAGATAAGGAATACCGCTATGAATCTTAAAACCCAGCTTACCCAGCGCTACTACAATCCTCTGATCACCAATCTCGATGTCGATCAGTGTCTGGAGCGCTACCGCGAAAACCCTGACGATCCCGTACTGTTTAACGCCCCTGTCTATGGCCGTGAAGACATTCCCCGCCACTACTGGCCCCTTGCTCAGTCCCGTGAAGAACATATTGAGCGTCTGGCCCGTATTACCGATTATCTGCTCCAGTGGCGCGTCAGGCCCTTTATCATGAGTGTGCTGGTTATCTTCGTTTTTTACACAGCTCTGGCTCTGGGCGGGCTGTTCCTGTAAGCCCTTATCTTCAGGAACTTACAGTCAGCTCTGAGAAGACTGTACAGATTAATACTCCTTAGCATCTCTTACTGTACGCAAAGGGGCACAGACCAGGTCCATGACCTTATCTGTGCCCCTTTTTTACGTTCTGCAGCCATGAGCATTATGAAAAAGATACTTCATGATGCCAAAGCCCGGCTGCAACATTAAGTTATGGCCCCGTAACAGAACGTACCGCTGCCCCTTGCTGCGGCCTGGTCACTGTCCTTTGACAGCGTCATGTTTACTGTTCTGCATCTGGGCAACTGTGCTGCTCATCGGACAGGTCACTGTCCTGTGCTGCAGCCAGGTAAATGTCCTTTGCTGCGGCATGTTTACTGTTCTGCATCATGGTCACTGTGCTGGGCAGTGGACGGGTCACTGTCCTGAGCATTGGACTGGTTGCTGTCCTGATATGCAAAAGGATTGTCCATACTGATGGTGGTCAAATCACAGCACATGGTATAGGCATCTTCAGCCGGATGCTCTGAGGTGGCGCTGTAGTAATTCTTTCTGGTACCAGTAATGGCAAAGCCATAGAAATCATAAAGATAAAGAGCCACGGCATTGGATACCCTGACCTCCAGAAAGCAGCGCTCTGCGCCCAGCTCCCGGCATATCTGCAGGCTGCGCAGCAGCAGCTTGTGGCCAAATCCAAGCCCCTGATATTTTTTGAGAATGCCAATGGTGTAGATCTCGGCCTCATCAAAAAGAATACATACAGTACAAAAGCCAATAAGCTCACTGTTCAGATACAGACCGATATTGCGGCAGTTATCTGTAAAGCACTCCATAAGGGAGTCATAAGTCCAGGGATCGCTGTGGGCACTTATCTCCACCTGCATCATCTGTTCGACTGTATGCGGATCAGGCTTTTCAATTACTGCAACACTGAGCTTTTCCTTAAGCGCGTGACGTCGTGAACCCATGATAACCACCTGCCCGGATGCTCTTTATTTAATGTTTTATAAAGCATCACAAACACAAATCATAAAGTGAAAACCAATGCCTGTATGCAGATACAGCCCCTGCAGACTTACAGCTGTATGCCCTTGAGCAGCAGATTGCTGCGCAGGAACTCCCAGGTAAGCTTCCTGTCGGCTGTCATGATATGACTTATACCGTATGCAGGAGCTGGCATATGCCTTGTCAGAACAATATCGTCCGGATAGTACAGATGTCTTTCATCATACAGGGCGGTAATAAGACCCTTTGACTTGAGGAAGGACACCATATTGTTCAGATAAGGGACATCATCTGCAGCCTCATAGAACACGTGAGCGTCCTTTCTGACAAAGCGTCGGGAGCCGTCAGGCATGATGACAAAAGGATTACCCTCTGTGGTAACCAGCTGACCACCCCAGTTAAAGTTCTGATAGGCAGATGATCCTGCTGTTCTGCCACTCATGGAAGCACCATTGGCCCCTGCCATGGCAACATTTGGCAGTCCCTGAGCCTGAGGAGGCTGCATCTGTGCGGGCATCTGAGACTGCATCTGCGGCATCTGAGCCATGCCCGGCTGCGGGCTCATACCCTGACCATAAGGCATCATACCCGGCATCATGCCGGCAGCTGCAGCCTGAGGCTGCGGCTGCTGAGGCCAGCCGCCCTGCCAGCCCATGGCTGGCTGAGGCATCTGACCTGGAGGCATATAGCCGCCCGGGGCCATGGTCTGGGGCATACCTGGCTGCATCTGCATACCTGGAGCCATCATGGCAGGATTCATTGCCTGAGGCGGCATCATACCTGGCATGACAGCCTGCTGCCACATACCGGTCTGAGGATTATATACAGCCTGTGGCAGCTGTCCTGGCATGCCCCATGGGTACATGCCCGGCTGGCCCTGATACATGCCGCCCGGATACTGCTGATACTGTGGAGGCATTTGAGCCTGCTGAGGCCATGCGCCCTGCTGAGGATTCCAGTACTGAGCACCTTGCTGATTAAACTGACCCTGACCAGGCATCTGAGCTGCAGCCGGATTCATGGCAGACTGAGGCTGCATACCGGCCGCGCCCTGCATACCTGAGGCTCCCTGAATACCGGCAGCCCCCTGCATGCCCGCCTGTGGAGGCATGGCAGCAGCATTAGCCTGCATGGCTGTACTGCCGGCAGCCCGGTGCATTCCACCCATAGCCTGAGGGGACTGCATGGCCTGTTGCTGAGACATATTCTGAGCCCCGGTCTGCGCAGGCTGCTGGCCTATGTAATTCTGGTCCTGCTGTGCCTTGCCCTGAGCCTGGTTTTGCTGCCAGCCACCAGGTGCACTGCCCTGATATCCACCCTTGCTGTGCTGTCCCCCCTGGCCCTGCCATCCCTGACTGCTGTTTTGCTGGGCACCGCGTCCAGCTGCGCCGCCACCTCTGCGGGCATTTGAGCCCTGAGCAGAAGCGCCTGCAGAGTGAGCCTGGCCATAAGGGCCACTTACAGCCTGTGCCGGAGCAGTAGCAGGAGGCTGCTGTTGCTGCTGAGGGTATGGCTGTGCCTGAGGCTGGCTGTGTGTCTGTGACTGGCGGGCATCAGGGGCGGGCGCTGCACTGTGAGGCATATTAGCCGGCACAGCTTCAGGTGCTGCAGCCGCCTGAGCCTGAGGATCGTGCCCTGTCCTGGCAGTACTGTCAGCCTCAGTGGCTGCCTGGGCAGACTGAGTATGAGGCGCAGCGGCAGCAGCCTGTTCAGCGGCAGCAGCCTGTGCAGCAGCCGCAGGTGCAGTCGCAGCAGGAGGCTGGGCTGGTGCCGGAGATGTGGCAGCTGGAGACTGAGGAGGATTGGTCCTGAGCTCGTAAATTTCCCTTTCGAGCTCTACTGTGGCATCGCGGGTGGCCTTGATGTCATTTTCCAGCTCATGACGCTGGCGCTCACTGTTGGAGTTTTCAGTCACCAGCATGCTCCTGATAGTCTCAAAGCCCTGAGCAATACCTGCAAGGGTGGCAGCATCAGGAGCAGCAGGCTCAGGGACAGCAGCGCCCTGCACGGCAGTGCCCTGAGCTGCAGCCTGCTCAGGGGCGGGCGCAGCAGCACCTGCCTGCCCGTCAGTACCGCCCTGAGTATTAAGCTCAGCTGCCAGAGCAGCTGCATGATCGGAATTTTCAGCAGGCAGTTCCTCTGCAGCTGGAGCAGCCGCAAAGTAAGCTGTTGGCTTTGGTTTCCATATGGTGCGGGTCTTGAGCATGGCTTTTGACTGAACTCTTATTACTGACAGTGGCACAGACAATTAAGGGGCGGGCAAGAGCCCGCCCCCGTCAGAAGGTTATCTCAGGATCTGAACCTGAGACAGAAGTATTAATACTTCTCCTTTAATACCTCAATCCAGTAGTCATCAGGATCGTGGATGAAGTACAGGCCCATTTCATGATTTTCATAGCAGATGCAGCCCATCTGACGGTGGAACTCGCGAACCTGGTCGTAATCTTCCTTGACGCGTACGCAGATGTGGCTTTCGTTATCGCCCAGCTCATATGGCTCCTGACGGTCACGCAGCCAGGTAAGCTCAATGGTAAAACCGGTCTGGCCGTCACCAAGGTATACAAGGATAAAAGAGCCGTCCTGAGCCTCCTTGCGGCGGACTTCCTTGAGGTTTAAGGCTTCCTTGTAAAAAGCGATGGAACGGTCGAGATCCAGAACATTGATGTTGAAGTGATCAAAACGTGCTGTTACCTGCATCTGCTGCCTCCTGGGGTAATGTATGCAGAAAATAGCCATAAGATGATGGCGTCAAGCCTGGTCCTTTCAGATGGGAATGGCTTATATGTATTCTATATGACTTACCCGGGCAAAACATCAAATTTTGGCCCGGCCCCTGCCCGGACAAACCCCAGGCCCAATACCTTATCCCGGACCGCCGTGAGCGCCATGGCGCCCAGCCCTCGCAGCCCTTGCCGCCTGTACGCCAGCTGTCACTGCCTGCAGCAGCGGCAGCTGCAGGGCCGTCAGGCCATGCGGCTGCAGGGCACTGCAGGGCCGTCAGGCCATGAAGCGGTCTGCTCAGCTGTCAGGACTGCAAATCAATGCAGCAGCTGTCACCGGCATTTTCAGGCAGCCAGATACGTCTTATTACGCTCTTTGCATCCTGAGCGCCAGCGAGCATTAATGGGCGGGCGCAGTCTTCGTTACATGGACCTCTTTGCATTTCCCAGGTGGCAAAAAGCTCATTGTTCTGCAGATCACTGCAGGTAAAGTCAGGCTTTTCAATCACATGCACAGGCACAAGCAGCTGATAAGGGATGCTGTTGAAAAACTCCTGGGCACCGGCACTGATGTTGGTCTGCATGCGCGGATCAACAGGGAATAAAATGGCATCAAAGCCGGTAACACGCTGAGCAATAAAGTCAAGCTCGCTACGGAAGAACTCGTGAGCCTCTTGAACTTCCTTATCTGAACTCTCCTCCTGCCAGTGCCAGTAGTTGAAGTCTCCGGCATGGAAAAAGTGAAAGCCGTTGTCCTTGACTGTTATGCCAAAGGATGAGCCCACATCAGTAGAGCCGTAGGCATCTACCTTCAACAGCTCATCTTCATAAGTCTCGCCTTTGGCAATGAAGTTAATGGCATCAATATGAACGCCGCAGGACTTCTTGCGTGAACGTCTGATATCGCGGGAAAAGACCAGTCTGACCTCAGGATATGAGGCATCCTCGGCACGGCGCTGCAGGGCATACTCATAAATCTTCATTACAAAAGGCAGGAAATGATCCTTGTGGAAATGAGTACACATTATGTAAAGCGGCTTGCCCGGATTGAGCAGCATGCGAGCGAGTACTCCTGGGGATTTGCAGTCAGCCGGGGATACCTTCAGGCCCTCAAGATTTTCCATTTCATCACAGCACACCAGGCTGTCAGTGCCTATTGATCCAATGGCACGTGCTACGCCGCCCTTGCGACGCTCCTCAGGCTTACAGTCATAACCGTCACGGAAAAAGTCAATAACAATGTGGCAGCTGTCAGTCTCAAGCCAGAATCCGCTGTGGTAAAGATAGGTAAGTCTCATTGCCTTAAGTCTCCTCAAAAGGTCAGCAGCCTTACAAGTATAACTGTTATTAAAGCCGCCCATAAGCCTGCCAGCCGCCCGCGCCCGCCATAGACATTCTGACGGGCGCTGTCGGCCGCTGCGGCCCATGCCCGGCATGTCACTGCCTGGCATGGCCAGACCAGTCCTGTCATTGCCAGGCACAGCCAGACCAGTCCTGTCATTGCATGACATGACATTCCCGCACCTGGGCCAATGGCAGTTGTAAAACTGATATTAAGTACTCAATGAGGTCAGGGTAAGCCAGTAAGACTGTGTATTTTGAGGGACTGAGTGGCGATGGCGACAGGCGTTGGATGAGATGGCCGTTCATGCCTGCAGACAGCCTGATTGAGGGTGCGGTAAAGGACCGAAGATTTTTTTGAGGGAGCAGAAATGAAAAAAGCCCTGAAAGGGCCTGTGATGATGATGATACGCTGCTCTATGGCTTTGCTTCATGAGTGCAGCTGATGTGAGCGCCAGGCATGGGGCTTGTGGGCGGCTTTTGAATTTTGCCTGGCCCAGAAACGAAAAAACCCCTTATCGGGGTGTCATCGTATGGCAGGAGCAGAAGGACTCGAACCCTCAACCGTCGGTTTTGGAGACCGCTGTTCTACCATTAGAACTATGCTCCTGCAATGGCCGCTATTATGCCCTGGTGACCTTTGGGTGTAAAGAGTTTTTTTAAAAAATATTAAGCCCTGATGGGCCCTGTTACGGGCTTTGCAGCCGGATCGGAGTCCCAGTGCCAGGCAAATCATCCTGCCAGGGACAGCAAAATGGCTTTTATAAGCGCAAAGAGCACAGCAGTCGCTTTGGCTGGCGCCTGGGATATCCTGTGGCCGTAGCTGCCTCCTGCCGGTGGCCATTACTGCTTCCGACCGGTGGCCATTACTGCTTCCGGCAGGTGGCCATTACCGCCTCCGTCCAGTTGCCATACCTGCATCCGGCAGGTGGCCATTACTGCCTCCGGCCAGTTCTCATGGCTGCATCCGGCAGGTTGCCATGGCTGAGGCAGTTCAAGAGCCCTGGTACGGGTATTAATGCCGGAGCCATACTGCATGGGCGCTGGACCGGGGAGGTCACGGGCACTCATTTATTTTTGTTGTAGCTAATATAAGTGCCTTTCCTTTCTGTATAATGAGATTTTCAGGAACAGCGCATAAAGATGTTCTTGAGAACCCACCTTGCCTGTTTCCTAACTGTTTATCGTCAACAGTAGGGAACCTATCATGACCAATCCCCTCTTTCAAAAAGATATCATCTCTATCTCAGAGTTTACCCGAGATCACATTGAGCTGGTTTTACAGACTGCCCGTTCTTTAAAGACCAATCCACGTGATGATCTGCTCAAGGGCAAGCTCGTCGGTGTTACTTTCTTTGAGGGTTCTACAAGAACTCGTCTTTCCTTTGAAACTGCCATTCACCGCCTGGGCGGCCAGGTAATCGGCTTTGCTGATGCCTCCAATACCTCCCTTGGCAAGAAGGGCGAGACCCTGTCCGACTCCATCCGCATCATCACTTCCTACACTGATGCTCTGGTAATGCGCCATCACAGGGAAGGTGCTGCCCGCCTGGCTGCCGACCTTTCCCCTGTCCCTGTAATCAATGCCGGTGACGGTGCCAACCAGCACCCATCCCAGACCCTGCTCGATCTCTTCACTATCTACGAGACCCAGGGCCGCGTTGATGAAATCAAGATTGCTTTCGTAGGTGATCTCAAGTACGGCCGTACCGTTCACTCTCTGGCAGAAGCCCTGTGCATGTACAACAATGTACACATCTACATGGTCTCACCTGAGTCCCTGGCCATGCCTGATTACATCATCAAGCACCTCAACCGTCACAACGTGAAGTTCTCAGTACATGAGACCATCGAGGAAGTCATCCCTGAGGTCGACATCCTCTACATGACCCGTGTACAGAAAGAGCGTTTTGATGAGACCGAGTACCAGAACCTGCGTTCCAAGTACATTCTGTGCAAGGACATGCTCGCAGAGGCCAAAAGCAATATGAAGATTCTGCACCCTCTGCCACGTATCGACGAAATCACCCTTGATGTGGACGAGACTCCTCATGCTTACTTCTTCCAGCAGGCCCGTAACGGTGTCTATGCCCGCCAGGCTCTCCTGGCTTTAGTCTTAAACAAGGAGATTTAAAAATGAGCGAGACCACTAACGACAAGTTATTAGTTGAGGCTATTGCTAACGGTACCGTCATCGATCACATTGCTCCTGGTCAGGCAATGAACATCCTGAGACTGTTCAACTTCCTCGGCAAGCACAACCACATCACCGTCGGTTTCAACCTGCGCTCCAGCGACATGGGCTATAAGGACATCATAAAGATTTCCGATGTCACCTTCTCCCCGTCTGAGACTGAGCAGCTGGCCATTCTGGCTCCTGATGCCACTGTAAACTCCATCCAGGACTTCAAGGTTGTAGACAAGTACAATCTGCGTCTGCCATCTGAGATCAAGGGTGCATTCAACTGCCCTAACTCCAACTGCATTACCCATGTAGAAAAGGGCGCTACCCCACGCTTCCGTATTTTCAAGGACGAGGGCAAGGTCATGATGCGCTGCCACTACTGTGAGCGCGTATTTGCCCGCAAGGTAGTATTAAGCCACAACGATCTGGCCAACATCAAATAATATGGCGCCCCAGGCGCCCACACTCCCGCCCGGAGGGCGGACCAGAAAAAGAGCTGCACCTGTGAAGGTACAGCTCTTTTTTCATGCCACCTGCAAATACATACCCTCGCCTGCGAACATGGCGACGGTCTGCACTTTTACCAGAGACTCATAAGGCTGGACGCAAAAGCTGGATAAGCGTCATTACCTCCGTCATCATACCTGCCTGTGACACGACATGGGATATCATTGAGACCAAAAGTCTCCATAATGCTTAAGGTTTCCTGCGAGGCCGGCTTAATCTCGATACCACAAACAAGAGTATCTACCTTAAGTCCATCAGCGGCAGTAAGTACGTTATCTAATGAGCTGAAGTCTTTGATGCACTCCACTCCCTTTTGTCGGGCCCTGTACATAGTGTTACTCAACACAATGCGGGCAACCGTTGCCATCCAGATATGCTCAAGCATTGTGTTCATTTCTTCATTGTTCTCAGCACTGGTAGCGCCGCTTTCCAGGACTCCCATGGCCAGCTGCTTACAGCTGTATACCGCACCTTTTGTCAGATGCGAAATCTGAACATCAATACAGCCAGCCTCAGAATTATCATTTGCAAGTGAGTTTTCCTCAACAACCACAGAGAAAGTCCCATCCTGGCTGTTTAATCTGGCCCTGTTCCTGTGGTAATCATGAAAAGCCTGCTGAGCATGGCTGATAAAATCCTTATTTATCAGGTTTTCAGCACGTTTCATTGTCAAGGTGCTGTATCCGCCGAGCCCAGGAAAGTAATTATTCCTGTAAAACTCCTCAAGGCCCTGACAGGAAAGATCGCGTGTCAATGCCATGTAAACGGCTCTGGCAAGCACCCTGCAAGTCACCTTTTTAAGCTGCCTGTCTTTAAGAGCGTGAGCTTTCTTAAGTCCCTCGGTAACGCAGTAAGTTATGCCGGATTCATGCATGGCATGAAGCATAAGCAGCACACTGCCAAATTTCAGAGAGCGGCCTGTGATCTCATCCGGAGAGCGGTCAACAACCGGAGCGCAGATTCTTGCACACTGCGCATTCTCATGCAGTTGAAGCAAGTACAGCAAACTGGCATATTCACCGCCCACAGCCATAACATCTTCAGCAGACGGACTAATGCCAGCTCCACTGCCAGTATCGCTGACAGTACTTCCTGATACCCTCTGCCCGGCCCTGCCCGTGCCCTTTGCTCTGGCACGTCTGTCTGCACTGCAGCCCCCACTGCCACCTGCATTGCAGCCAACATCGGATCCTGCGCTGGCACTGGCCACTGCCCCGTCCCGGAGACTGTCGACCTCTCCTGCAGAGAGCTGTCCTACAGGCCTGAACTCAAACTGTGCCTTTCCTACCCTGGTAACAATGTAGTCACGCAATGACGGATAGTCCTGGTAAAACTTCTCGTTAAACTCAACCAGGCCAAGACCATCAGGAGAATGGATTCTTCCAATGGTGACGCGCTTTGCCGGCTTTGATCTTCCCGGGACATGCTCTCCTTTTTCATTGATATGTGCCGGTACCCACTCATTAACATAAGTGCAGAGAAAATAGCCCTTTCTTGCGTTGGCAAGCAGAGTCCTTGGCATGTCAGGATGACTGGTCAGTACTGTTAGCCCGTCAGCATTTTTTCGTTGAGTGGCCAAATCACTCTCAGCTCCAGCTCCCTGACTATGTGTATCACGCCCGCTGTCTGAATGGGCATTTTTTACTTGATTATTGATCAAACCCTCGTGATTTAAGGCGCCAATAGATGTATCACCTGTTGGTCCAGAAATGTCCTGCCGGCATATCAGATCCTGATGCTCACTTGCCTCTGAGGTCTGCGTGTGACTGCCTGTATAAAGGGTTTCTTTGCCTGTTCCTGGTGTTTTGGACTTGCTCATTTCAATACGCCTGAAAAAAGTGATATTTATCACTCATTATAAACAAGGTACATCTATCTTTCAGGCGTTATGAGTGCCCTTTGTGGTTTTGCAACCAGCTAACATGCAAAAGGAGGGAAAGAATGAGGCAGCCGGGATTATGGCATCAGACTGTAGAGCTTGTCCGGAGACTGGCGTAGATAGTGATTGTCATTAGGCCCCATCTGGGCATGGCCGAGCACCAGAGCAATGTATGGCATGTGGTATTCAGGCAGACCAAGTATTCTTTTAATCTGCTCGGGGTCAAATGAAGCGATAAAACATGAACCCAGGTTGAGCTCAGTGGCCTTAAGAGCCATCTGACTCATGGCAAGGCCAATATCGAAACTGCTGAACACAGCTCCGTCACTCTCACGCTGCCAGCCATAATCCTCAGTATCAATACAGCCCAGGATCATATTGGGCGCACCGTACCATTTGCGGCACTCGTCAAGACGCGCCATGGACTCAGGTCCTACAGCATAGAAAAAATAAGGCTGGGCATTACAGGCTGATGGAGCAAGACGGCCTGCCTGCAAAAGCTGATCAATGGTCTCCTTTTCCAGTGCAGTGGGAGCAAATTTGCGACAGGAATAACGTGAGGATAAAAGGTCATTAAAGTTCATGCCATGGCTCTCCCGGAACAAGGAATGATGCGTCCTGTCCCCCTGCGGGCCAGGACAAGTGATCTCATCATAACCAATCTTCCGGGAAAATATCTTGACCGCTCTCACCTTACTGGATTCATACGTGAAATTAACCAGACTGCCCCCAGACAGCCGCCCCGCCTGCAGCTTCAGGTCCAGACAAGGCCAGGCAGCCAGGCCGGCAGGCCCGGCTGCGATCAGCCCTTTTTGGTCAGCAGGCACAGGGTCTCTACATGGGTGGTATCAGGGAACATGTCAAAGCCCTGCACTGACTGCAAGGTAAAGCCTGACTTGAGCAGCACCGGCAGATCTCTTTTCATGGCAGTAAGCGAGCAGAAAATCAGACTCAGAGCGCATGGTCCCGGTATCTTTCCTGTCTGACGGGCACAGTTTTCACCAAGGCCGGCACGGGCCGGGTCAGCAATCACTGCCCGTACCCTGGAGCGGCTGTCGCGGGTCAGCAGTCCTGGCAGAGCTTTGTTGATGTCGGCAGCAATAAAGTGAGCATTGTCCACCCTGTTGAGCTTTGCATTTTCCTGTGCAGCCTCGATGGCACTTTCAACTATCTCCACTCCCAGCACATTTTTGAAGTGACGGCTCAGCGCCAGCGTCATGGTGCCCACACCACAGCACAGATCAAGAGCCAGCTCATCCTCGCCGTGGTCAGCGCCCGCACCGGAGGCTGCGGCGCCGGATGCGGCGCCAGCGGCGTCTACGGTGGCGGCCTGAGCAGCGCCCGCACCGGCCCGCTGCACGCAATGCTCCACAGCACGTCCGTACAGGGCCTCAGCCATTTCATAATTGACCTGCATAAAGGTCTGAGGACCAATCTGATAGCTGATGCCATTGAGCTCCTTTACCAGCAAAGGCTTACCGCAAAGCAGCTCCACCTGTCTGCAGAACAGAGCATTGCCCTGACTGTCATTGATACCCAGATATAAAGAGCCCACCTCATCATGCTGCCCGGCCCACTGCCTGAGCGCGTTGCGGGTATTCTCATCGGGACTGGCTGACACAATGAGCAGCACCATGACCTGATCCTGGGCCATGCGCAGCTGCAGCGCCCTCACGGCAGCCTGCGCAGCGGCCGGTGCAACAGCCGGTGCAACAGCCGGTGCAGCAGCCGGTGCCGATGCGCATGAGGATCCGGCAGCTGCGGCTGGTGCTGCCGGGGCAGTGGCCTGCCATGCCTTCATGCCACAGCTGTTGAGAACCCTGGTCAGTGAGGTGGCCAGAGGACCAAAGCAGGCAGGCTCCTGAGGACAGGAGTCAATGGCAATGAGCTCATGGGAACGGGCGCGGTAAAAGCCCTGCTCAAGGGCTCCGCTGCGTTCATTGCAGGCAAAATAGCGAATCGATTTGTAGCGGCAGGTGCCTGAATTTCCTGAGACCACAGGCTGCACCAGCTCACGGGCACGACCTTGCAAATCACTGTCAGTAAAGTCAGCACTGAGTCCGGCACCGGCCATGCCCTTTGCTGAGCGTGCATCCTGTGGTCCTGCGGCAGCCTTAAGGGCGCTGGTCAGAGCCTGAGTGATAAGCTCTTTTCTGTGCTCAAGCTGAGCATTTGTACTCATATGCTTGAGCTGACAGCCACCGCAGGCTGGAAAGTATGAGCATGATGGAACAACACGCTGTTCAGACGGTCTGACTATTCCTGTTATGGTTCCCGGGCAGCGGCGAGAGCCACGGGCAAAAGGCTCGCCCACCTCCACCTCGACCTCCTCACCTGGCAGGGCAAGAGGAATATAGATCTCAAGGCCTTCCTCAAAGGCTATACCCTCACCCTTGTCTGAAAGACTGCTGACAGTTACCTTTTTTAAAGTACTCATATTGTTCCCCGACTAAGGTGAGTCTTGCTCTGACCTGATATGCGTTAACAGACACAGCACTCTTATCTGCGTGCAAAAGGCCATAAAAATCAAAATATTTGCCGTAGCTTTACTGTAAGCCCTGGAATATTCCAGGTTTTCGGTGCTAATCTTTGAATTAAGGGTTACAAACTGCATAAGCATGCAGTATGAGGGCTGTACCGCACAGGTACACGCTCTGTTATCATAGTTAACATATTACCAGGACAGCCTGTCTGCCCATGGCAGCCTGGTCCTGATGCCGCACCGCTGAGCATTGTCCCTGAGGCGCACGCCACTTATGGCCAGCCCCTGATACATGCACGGGTAAGACGGCACTTTATAACAGCGCTGCACATGCAACTGTACCTGTTTTGCCCCACGCATTTGCCCTCTGGCAAAGCGCAGATCCCATTGGGGCCTGATATTCAGCGCTGTGTTTATTTTGTGGAGACGTTATGCTCAAGTTCATTAAAAGCAAAGGTATTATCGCCAGCTCTGTCATGGCCACCGTTGTTTCAGCTTCTCTGATTACCACCGGCTGCTCAAATCCTACCAGCACCGCCGGCACCGTATCTTACTTTACTGAAGGTGTTATTACTGACATTGAGCACATCACCATCGACCTTAACCACTACGACACCACCAAGAGCGCTGCAGCCGGCGCCATGGCCGGTGCCATTGCAGGCCAGGTAATCGGCCGCAATACCACAGGCACTCTTATTGGTGCCGGTATCGGCGCTCTTGCTTCCGGAGCCGGTGCCATTCTCATGGACAGAACCTCAGATGGTGCCCGTCTGACCGTCAACACCAATCAGGGCCTTATTTTAGTTGATCAGCCATTCTCCTGCCATTTCCAGAAAGGCGCCAAGATTCGCCTGATTAACCAGAGAAACAACACCGTTCAGGTTCAGGTTCTGGTAAACGGCAGCTACGTAACTGCAGAGAAGAACTCTCCTAAGGACTGCTCTCTGTAAGATACTGACCTGACTGCCCTGCGCATATCAGGCATACAGCCCTCTGAGCATCAATGACTCAGAGGGCTTTTTCATGCCTGCAGCTCAGGGTCTATGGCAGGCGCGTAAGAGCGCCCGCCCCTGAGCACAGGCGGCATGGCAAGACATCAGAGCGCCTGCACTCAGTGCGCATGGGGCATGGCTGAGCGCGTCTGAGCGTCTGAGCTCAGTGCACAACAGGCACGATGAAGCGACGCACGCCGGTTACAGATACACCAGGGGTACGGTAATGAAAACTTGTAATCAGGGGAAATAAGAAACTCAGAGGCTGAGTTAGAGGAGGGATATACCTGAGGGTATGAAAGATGATGGTGGCCCATTCCCGGATCGAACGGGAGACCCAGCGATTATGAGTCGCTTGCTCTAACCAACTGAGCTAATGGGCCGCGCGCTGCATTATACAACGAAAGAATGCTAAGGTAAACAGGCTGAAAAAGCCATGATACCTGCAGGTGCGACCATAGAGGCACCAGGCCTTAAGGCTGCCCGGGCAGCTGCCGTTGCCTGTGCCTTAAGTCAGGTAAGATAGCGGACGGGCACAGGCCGGGCACAGCAGCCATGGCTGGACCCAGGCTGCAGACTCAGCTGCCGCCAAAATTACGATTTACTATTTTAGCCAGAGCCTTGACCTCGTCCATGTCCTCTTTGGACATAAAGCGGCCCTTTGAGGAATTGAGGTATTCAAAGCGCTCACGGAAAGGCTTTTGCAGCATTTCAAAAACAGTACGGCCAAAGTACTCGCGCTTTTCGCTTATTGGAGGCTCCTGCCCGTCCTCACGCTGAGGCAGCAGCGGACAGTCAAAAAGCAGGTCTATTACCTCCTGCCTGTCGGTATCACGGTAGTTTTCAATAAGCGAGGCGCATGAGACCGTAGGATTCTGCCTGATGGTATGCAGCAGCTCCTCCATAAGAGGACAGTCATCGATTCTGAGCTCACGGGCATACTCAAGCATGCGGTCGAGCTGATACTCCTCATAGAGACTGGCCACCACTGTAGGGTACTGCAGAATAAAGCTCATTACCCTGTAACATGGAGCTCCCAGCTCACTGATATCAAACTCGCGGCCGATAATGCTCCTGAAGCCTGATCGTCCCATTCCTGATGATCCTCCTGCACCGGCTCCTGCCGCTCCTCCTGCTCTGTCATGTCCATTGCCAGTGCCATCAGGACCATGGCCAAAATCAACTGGGCCAGCTGGGGCGCCCGGACCACCTGGACCATAGTCCATATCGTAATCCATACCCGCGCCGTCATAATCAGGGCCCGGGCCAGGGCCAGGTCCATAATCCATATCACCAGGGCCAGACATATTGTCTCCCGGACCAAAGCCACCTTCGTAATACTCACCTGTGTAGCCGTCAGGGGCATTAATACGTCCCGAAGCTGCAGCTGGCATACCATCAGGACCAAGCTGCATATAACCGGCAGCCGGAGTGTTCTGCTTAAGAGCCACCATCTGGGCAGTGGCACAGGCTGTTATCTCCTGCTGGCTGACCGGACGGCCCTGAACGCCAGGCTGCTGAGAGTAAAAGACCTCACGGCCCCATGGACCTGTGCTGATCTGATGCTGATCAGGTCCCTGATGGGCAGCCGCTACCTGCATGCCCATGCCCGGCATAAAAGGCCGGCCGGCCGGATCAGTGCTTACTCCCATGCTCTGGGCCTGGGCATAGCTTTGCGGCACAGCAGGACCAGGCATCATAAAAGGACCTGGCCCCTGCCCCTGGGCCCCTGGCATGCCCGCAGTCATGCCCGCTGGCATACCATAAGGCACTGCCTGGTTCATGGCAGGTGGCATCATGCCGCTGGAGGCGCTCTGACCGGCCCCCTGAGCCTGGCTCTTACCTGAATTTTGAGCACGCTGGCGGCTTTGCCACTGTGAACCTTCCTGCTCCCAGTTGTGGCGGGACTGACTGTTATTGCGACGGCCGTATCCACCATTACGGTCCTTAAAACCGCCCTGGCCGTTGCCCTGACTGCCACTCTGAGCTCCGCCATAACCATTGCCCGAAGAACCGCGTCGGCCATAGCCGCCCCTGCCCTCAGATGACCAGCTGCCCTCATCACTTTGCAGTCCGTCATCACTGAATCCGCCGGTGCGTCTCTGGCCTGCCTGACCGCTGTGGCTGCTGTTAGCGCTCTGGCTGCTATATCCACCATGACCTGCATAGCTTCTGCGGTTATCGCGGCTGTAGCGACGGCCGGAGTTCTGGTCGCGGGACGAATAATTGTCCATACCCATAAATTCGGCGGCCGGAGTAATGGACTCGTCGTTGAGCATTTCCTTGAGAGTGCTTTCATCAGTCCCCACATAGGAGGACAGCACCTGAAGAGTCACCATTCTCATGCTGAAGCTCTTCATGGCCTTGATGATGGACAGCACGCTGGAGAGGAAACGTACTCTCTGATTGGGATCGCTGATGTCGTAGACCTTGGACTCGTGAAGAATAATGCTCTCGGAGTAGGAAACGGCCATCTTGATCTCGCGCTCAAAGGCTTCCTTGCCCTCAGAGCGCACCAGAGTATCCGGGTCATGGCCTGCCGGCATGTTGATAAAGCTGACTTCCTTGTCAGATTTCTCAAGCACGGGGGTAACAGCCTGCAGCGCACGCCAGGTTGCTTTCTTGCCAGCCTCGTCGCCATCAAAGCAGCAGATTACCTTTCCTGTGTAGCGAAAAAGAGTTTTGAGGTGATCGGCTGTAATGGCAGTGCCCAGAGTGGCGACAATATTGTTAAAGCCGGCCTGACGCAGGGCAATGGCATCCATATAGCCCTCAACCACTACTACCTTTTCAGGACGGTTGCGGGTAGCCTGCAAAGTCTCATAAAGACCAAAGAGCTCTTTGCGCTTTTTGAAGATTTTGGTTTCAGGAGAGTTGAGATATTTAGGGCCGAAGTCATTGGCAAACACTCGTCCGCCAAAGGCAATAATACGGCCTTTGATATCAAAGATAGGGAACATGACGCGGCCACGGAAGAATGACTTGCAGACATGACGTCCATCATCCTCCACGCGGTCTACCTGAATGCCCAGCTCCACCAGTTCACGGTACTCGGAGGGATCACGGGCAATTTCTCTGGCCACATAATCCCAGCTGTCAGGGGCAAAACCAAGGCGCGCACGGGTAATAAGTTCAGGGCTTAAGGCACGCTGCTCAGTAAAGTACTTCATGGCCTCAGGATTTCTGTTGAGGGCATCAGTAAAGTAGGCTGCCACTCTGTCCATGAGCTCATAGGCCTTTTTGTTGGCCTTTTCGCTGTCAAACTGACGGCCACTGCCCTCCTCATACTCAACCTCAAGACCGGCAAAACGGCTGAGCTCCTCAACAGCATCAACAAAGCCAATGTTCTTGTACTTCATCACGAAGTCAATGGCATTGCCCCACTCATTACAGCCATAGCAGGTAAAGGTCTGCCTGCGGGGATTGACATGAAATGACGGTGTCTTTTCGTTATGGAAAGGACAGCAGCAGGTATAGTCAGCACCGCTCTTCTTCAGGTTAATGAACTGGTTAACCAGCTTGACCAGGTCAATATGGGGAATCAGTCTGTTCTTGATGTAGTCTTTCTTGATAATGGGCATAACTATCTTCCTGAAAAACAACTGACTGTCACTAAAAGCACCGCCTCACTGCCGCATCTGCATCTCTGCAGCAGCCAGCTCAGGCAGCCCCAGCTCGCAGCCGGCTGGCGCTGTCCTGTGCTTGCCTGGCCATTGGCCAGGCTGCGCGTTTGCAATGACCTGGCTGTGCATGGACTATGGCCAGGCTGCGCGTTTGCAATGACCTGGCTGCGCGTGGACTGTGGCCAGGCTGCGCGTTTGCAATGACCTGGCTGTGCATGGGCAAAAGGCGAATCCTGTTACGGTCAGGCACAGGCATCAGCTCATGCTGATACTCTGGTCCTGCCTCAGATATTGAGCTGATCTTATGGCCACGTCTGACTGAGGTATCTGTAGTCAGAGAGCGGCGACCGCAGCTGCTTATCTGATTTATATCTGATTGTGCACCACAGTAAAGGGACATGTGCTGCCCCGGGGCGCAAATTGTAACCCTGCCTGATGATTCCCTGCACAGATCCAATGACCCATCTGGCGCTGGTCCCTGTAGTGGAATGGTCAGTGTGAACCGTGCCGGGGAGTTTCAGCTGTATGATTTTATGTATCTTAACCTGATTGCGGGGCCTGATTGAACGGGCTCTGACATGCCAGGACACATCATGTTATTATTGACGCAAGCCGCCGCCGTGTATGTACAGACATAAGGAATGCAATACATAATTTTGCGGCTGCGATTGAACATCCACTGGACCATTATTTTTTGTCTGGAGTAGCTATGGCCACTTACTGCGTAGGCGATATTCATGGCTGTCATGCGGAGTTTTTACGCCTGCTTGAGCTTATCAGATTTGATGAGAATCAGGATGATTTAATCCTTACCGGTGACCTCATCGGTCGCGGCCCCCTGCCTGTAGAAACCATGCAGGAGATTTTCCGTCTGGGCCCAAAGGTAAAAAGTGTGCTGGGCAATCATGATCTGAATTTCCTTGCCGTCCACTATGGCATATCCAAAGCCCGTCCCAAGGATAATCTGGAAGTCATTTTAAACTCACGTCACCGTGAGGAAATTGTCGACTTCTACCTCAAATGCAATCTCATGCAGTTCCATGAGTCCAAGCCCCTGGTAGTATCTCATGCCGGTATCTACCCTATGTGGGACATTAAGGCGGCCCGCCGTGAAGCCAAGGAAATTGGCCGCGTGCTGCGCGATCCGCAGCGCCGTCTTATCATGCTGCGCAATATGTATGGCGATGAACCAAAAGTATGGAATGCCACTTTAAGCGGCCTGCCACGCTGGCGCTTTGCTCTCAATGCCTTTACCCGCATGCGACTTCTGGGCAAGGACTGGTCGCTTGACTACAAAAACAGCGCCGTCGACCCTCAGGAGGTAGCCTCCCAGGGCATGACTCCATGGTTCCGCCTCACCCCTGAGATGACCTACAAAAAGAAGAACTACAAGCTGGTCTTTGGTCACTGGGCTGCCCTCAATGGCCGCTGCGACGAACCATCGATAAGAGCCCTTGATACCGGATGCGTCTGGGGTGACCGCCTGACCGCCTGGCGTTTTGATGACGACCAGTTCTTCTCGGTAAAGTCAGCAGGCTACGCCTCTATCTGATGGAGCGCGCCGACAGCCCCGGCGCCCTGTCCATCTCCGCCTCTCCAGAAACAGCAAAGGCCGCATCAGCGGCCTTTGTTGTCTGTGCGCCCGCCGCCTCTGCAGCAGCAGGCTGCGA
The DNA here is from genome assembly GCF_023050955.1 of Anaerobiospirillum sp. NML120511. Taxonomy (NCBI): domain Bacteria; kingdom Pseudomonadati; phylum Pseudomonadota; class Gammaproteobacteria; order Aeromonadales; family Succinivibrionaceae; genus Anaerobiospirillum; species Anaerobiospirillum sp. NML120511. The sequence goes on along the minus strand of NZ_JALKIK010000009.1, from coordinate 38,725 downwards.
CTGCTGCGGCGGCGGCGGCAGCAGCTGTCAGCTGACGCGCTCGTAGGTCAGGTACTTGTAGGCAAGTCCGGTGTGGATATTCCTGACCTCACGGACATTGTCGTTTTCATCGACAATGGACTCTTCTTCGTCAAAGTCAGTGATTTCCTGAGCAAAGCCCTTTGGCTGCTCAGCCTCGCAGAAATACCAGCTGCGAGTACCATGCATGAAAGGACGCTGCTCTTCGAGCACAAAGTAGCCGTACTCAATAAGCTCAGGGAAGAAGGTATCAGCACATGGGAATGATGCCCTGATCTCGGTAATGATGATGCGATCGGCAAAACTCAGACCTTCTCTGAAGATGCGTGAACCGCCAAGTATAAATACCTGATCGTACTCTGCAGCCTCTACCTGACAGCCCTCAGTATCCATTTCCTTATTGCGCTTTACCGCAAGGTCACGGTCACGGGCCATATCAAGGGCCTCAGGCAGACTGGTGGCTACCTCGATATCGTCGCGCTGAGCCAGAGCCTCACTGGAGGTAATGACAATATTGCGGCGGGCCGGCAGCGGACGGCCAATGGACTCAAAGGTTTTACGGCCCATGATGACGCAGCTGCGTGAGGTTACGGCCTTGAAGCGCCTGAGATCATCAGGCAGATACCATGGCATGGTGCCACGCTCGCCAATGGCACGATCCTCCCCCATGGCAACAATCATGGAAAGAGTGCACTGACGTGCCGGAGTCAGTTGATAAATCACCGGTAGCGGGGCTGCATTTTCTTCAGTCACTTTGTAGATGCTCTCTGCTTGTTCAGGGCCGTCATGCCTGCAGGCTGGATGGTGCCCTGCAGGGCCTGCGCCGGGCGGCTGCTCAAAAGCCTGTGGCTTATGAGCAAAGAAAACAGTTGCTAAACACCTTGAGATGGTTAGCACCTGAATATGACGCTCATCGCCTGAGGCAGGACAGCGTCTGACCAGGCCGGGATGTACCGGCCTGGCGCGCACGTCCTGTCTTTGGTGATATGGGCGCGGAAAACTATTTCTGGTAGACGATCTCTACACCTGAGTCTTCATCATCAAAGAAGTCGAAATCATCATCACCGTCAATGGAGGCGCCGTTGACCGGATCCTTGATGTTCTTTTCACCCTCGGTCCAGACGAAGTCGTCAGCATTGTTGCTCTCACCGGACTGCGCGGCTTCAAGCTCAGCCTTCTTGACGCTGTCTACCAGCTCCTGCAGGGCAAAGGTAAGCTCATTGACACGCTGCTTTTGCAGAGCGGAGATGATAAAGGTACGCTCTGGTCGGGTCTGCAGGGAGGAGGCAATCTTCTCAGCCAGCTCCAGGGCCTCCTGCTCACCGCCCTCAAGCAGATCTACCTTGTTGATCACCAGCCAGCGTGGCTTTTCGTACAGATCGTGGGCGTATTCCTGAAGCTCCTTTTCGATAACGCAGGCATTTTCTACAGGATCGGACTCATCTACCGGCATGGCATCGACCAGATGCAGCAGCACACGACATCGCTCAAGGTGACGCAGGAAGCGGTGACCAAGACCGGCGCCCTGAGCAGCACCCTCGATAAGACCTGGTACGTCTGCAATAACAAAGCTCTCGCCATCACCGGTCTTTACCACACCAAGGTTTGGTACCAGGGTGGTAAAAGGATAGTCAGCTACCTTAGGACGGGCAGCCGATACTGAGCGGATAAAGGTGGACTTGCCGGCATTTGGCAGACCAAGCAGGCCTACGTCGGCTACCAGCAGCAGCTCGAGTTCCAGAATGCGGCGCTCGCCAGGAGTACCATTGGTCTTCTGACGCGGAGCACGGTTGGTGGAGCTCTTGAAGTGGGTATTACCAAAACCGTGGCGGCCGCCCTTGGCCACACGCAGGATTTCACCTTCCTTGCGCAGGTCACCAAGGACCTCACCTGTTTCCTTGTCGGTAATACGGGTGCCTACAGGAACCTTGAGCATGATGTCGGCACCACGGGCACCGGTACAGTCAGAGGACATACCGTTCTGACCGCGCTCAGCCTTGTAGAACTTGGTGAACTTGTAATCAACCAGGGTGTTGAGATTGGTATCGGCAATCATAAAGACATTGCCGCCGTCACCGCCGTCACCACCATCAGGACCGCCCTTTGGGATGTACTTTTCACGGCGGAAGCTGACTACGCCATTGCCACCATCGCCAGCTTCCACGCGAATTGTAGCCTCATCAACGAACTTCATAATACCCTCGACGAAAGTTGGTTATGCAGGTTGAACCTGAATCTGGTGGCCTGTCAGGCCACGACTGTGGTAATGGGCAGTCACTGCCCTGTCATCAGTGCCCGGAGCCGCAGCGCTGCCTCAGCGGCGCTCTGCCTGCGGCGCGCTGCGTGTGGCCGCTGCCTGCTGCAGCACTGGACCCTTGGGCCTGGGGCCCCTTGGGCACAGCTGTGCTGTTCATGACTGGTCCCTGATACGCAAAAGGCCCGCGCCACCAACGGTGATGCAGGCCTTTTATCAGTTTCCGCCTGAAGTTATTTCAGGCCGATCACCTGAAAACTAAGCAGCGTCTTCAGCGATGATCTGAACGTACTTGCGACCCTTAGGACCACGAGTTACGAAAGAAACCTTACCAGTCTTCTTGGCAAATAAGGTGTCGTCCTTGCCGATACCTACGTTTGCACCTGGGTGGAAGTGAGTGCCACGCTGACGGACAATGATGCTGCCTGCGGTAACTAACTCACCAGCATAACGCTTAACGCCAAGACGTTGGGCCTGAGAATCGCGACCGTTACGTACGGAACCACCGGCTTTCTTGTGTGCCATTGATTCTTACTCCTAACCGGTAATACCGGTAATCTCTAATTCGGTGAACCACTGACGGTGGCCAGTGACTTTCTGGTGATGCTTACGACGACGGAACTTGACGATCTTAATCTTAGGACCGGCAACCTCGCCCTTTACAGTGGCGGTAACCTTGGCACCGTCGATGTAAGGGGTACCAACCTTAACGTTGGTGCCGTCAGAAATTAAGAGAACCTTGTCTAACTCAACAGTGCTGCCAGCCTCTTGATTGAGAAGATCAACGCAAAGGGTTTCACCCTCAGAGACCTTGTGCTGCTTGCCACCGCAAAAAATAACTGCGTACATGCTCAAACTCCGTTTGAACGCAGGAGTTTGTGCTCCCGCTCAAATCAATTCATCAATCGCTGACAAAACACATCCAGGCGTAAAGCTGATGGATGGCAAACCAGGACGAAACACTCTTTTATATCAGGTACCGGGGCCCTGCCCCGTAATACTCAAATGAGGCTTAACGCCGGTCTTTCGATGATTTAGATACTTACCGCCTGCAGCTAGTAAGGCCCGGTGCCCGTGGCATGAGGCTTGTGAAATCATCTAGCTTTTCGACCAGGAGCTTGACTCGCAGGGACTGTAAAAGCTTTGTCAGGTCAAATAATAATGAGCGCATATTCTACACACTCAGTGCTTTGAAAGTCAATTGAATCAACTTTCAAAACCGCAAAATTATAACATACAAACGACGTCCTTGCTATGCCACTGCGTCAAACTTTCTGCAAAAACTCCCGGACCCTGCAGCCACCGGCCCGAACCTCTGTCAGGCCAGACTCCTCTCCCAGTGCCGCCGGCTGTCAGGACCATGTCTGGAGCTGTTCAGTTACGGTTCCAGACCGTGACAGGTCCGTGCCAGGCCGGTTCATGACAGGTTCCGGACCGTGACCGGCCTGTGTCAGGACCGGTCATGAGAGAATCCGGACCGTGACTGGTCCATGCCAGGTGGCACAAATCGATAAGATTTTGCTGCAGCTGCCAGGCACTCAGTGGGAGGCACGGCAGGCACACAGGGCACATGTGGCGCGCCGGTGCGGTCTGCCATGCAGCCGTAGACAGTTCGCCCGGGACAGGCACACGCCTGACCGCCTGCAAGGCGCGCACTGCCCCGGGCGCGTGTCAATCGTATCAGAGCAAATAATGCTAAAATATCTGGACTTTGCCCCTGATTCAGGGCCACAACTGTACGTTGATCCCCTCAGGCCTGCCTCCCTGGAGTACTGCGGCACAGCTGCGCCAGATTCTACTGGCAGGCAGCTTAACTGCAGGAGTGCATACAGACTTACAGACGCCATGGCGCCGGGAAAGCGCTGCTGCATATGCTGCCAGGTTCTGCCCCGGGATCACTGATTAATATGGAAAATGGAGATGGCTGCGATCTGAACGCGCCATAGACCCTTAAAGGATTGTTGTATGGCCGCACCTACAAAGGCCGGGTCCATTGTTATGGACTGTCCTGGACTTGATCGTGTTGAAGAATTACTCAAAGCCACTTATACCGACCATGTGCTTGAGACTCAGGTAAATGCCATGTGCCAGTATGTTATCAGCGCCGGAGGCAAACGCATCCGCCCACGCATTACCATGCTGACAGCCTATGGCCTGCCTCACTTCAATGAAGACCTGCACCTTGACAAGGTATGCCACATAGCCGCATCCATCGAAATGCTGCATGCTGCCACCCTGGTCCATGATGATGTTATCGACAAGGCCCCAATGCGCCGTGGTCAGCCTACCCTCAATGAAACCGAGGGCAACCACGCAGCCGTACTGGCCGGTGACTACATGTTCACCCGCTGCTTCAACCTGCTGGAAAAGGCTCATGATTTCGACACCATCATTGCGCTTAACCATACCTTAAGCCAGCTTGTTGTAGGCGAGCTTTACCAGCTTGAGCATGAAGGTGATCTCAATCTGGATCTGGACACCTACTACCGCACCATTTACGCCAAGACCGGCGTGCTCTTTGAGCTGGCAGCCATTGAACCTGCCATCTTCATCAAGGAAGACAATAACCTCATTGAGCCACTGCGCGAATATGGCCGTCAACTGGGCATTGCTTTCCAGATTAAGGATGACATGCTCGACTACAGCGCCGATGCCCAGGCTCTGGGCAAGGATCCGGGCACTGACCTTGCCGATCAGCGCATTACCCTGCCAGTACTGCTGGCCATGAAGAATATCGAACAGTCCCGCCGTCAGCAGCTGCTTGAGGATATCCAGAACGTCAATATCGATGCCGTAAAGAAAGCCATTGATGAGACCGGTGCCCTGGATCTTTGCGAGCAGGAGGCCATCAAAGCCTCAGAGCGCGCCATTGAGTGCCTCAATGTGCTCCCGGATAGCCAATATCGCGAAGGTCTGGCTGAAATCAGCCGCATGTCCGTAAATCGCGCCAAATAAGAACTTTCAGGGCGTCAGGCCCGACAGCAAAAAAGGCGGTACCCCCAAAAGGGTACCGCCTTTTTTGTGCCTGCCGGCCTCTCAGCTCAGGCCAGAAGGCCTGAGCGTTGAAGCTGCTATGTAAGGCAGTGGCCTTATCAGGCCATTGGATTTCTGACCATGATGGTCTGAGCGCGCTCTGGACCGGTGGAGATGATGTCTACAGGGATACCGGCCAGCTCTTCGAGGCGGCGGATATACTTCTGAGCATTCTCAGGCAGGTCCTCAAAGCGGGTAACGCCTACAGTGGACTCGCTCCAGCCTGGGTGAGTCTCAAAAACAGGAGTTACACGATCATACTCGTAGGCAGCCATTGGAGGCAGCTGGCATACAGTACCGTCAGCAAGCTTGTAGCCGGTGCAGATCTTAAGCTCGCTCATGCCATCGAGCACGTCGATCTTCATCAGGGCCAGGCCGCTTAAGGAGTTGATGGCAACAGCACGGCGCATGGCAACAGCATCGTACCAGCCTACACGGCGTGGACGGCCAGTAACAGCACCAAACTCAGCGCCACGGGAGCGGATACCCTCACCGATATCGTCAAAGAGCTCGGTTGGGAATGGACCGCCACCTACACGGGTAGTGTAGGCCTTGCAGATACCCAGTACATAGTCGATGTAGCGAGGTCCGGAACCTGAACCGGTGCAGCAGCCGCCGGCAACGGTGTTGGAGGAGGTTACATAAGGATAGGTACCGTAGTCGATATCAAGGAAGGTACCCTGAGCACCCTCATACAGAACCTTCTTGCCAGTTTCGCGGGCATCGGTAAGGATAGCCGAAACGTCAGCTACCATGGCCAGGATACGGTCACGAACGGACTCGATCTGAGCAAGAACCTCATCATAGGAGACTTCTTCGGCACCAAGGTAGTTCTTGAGAATGAAGTTGCGGTACTCAAGCAGACGGGCCAGCTTGTCCTTGAAGACTTCCATGTCGTAGAGGTCGCCGATACGTACACCACGGCGGGCTACCTTATCCTCATAGCATGGGCCGATACCACGGCAGGTGGTGCCGATAGCATTCTTGCCGCGCTTTAACTCGGAGGCCTTGTCGATAGCAACGTGAACAGGCAGGAGCAGAGAGGAACCGGCAGAAATCTTGATGCGCTGCTCGGCATCAGCAATACCGGAGGCCTTGAGCTCCTCAATCTCGCCAAAGAGAGCCTCTGGGGAGACGACCACGCCTGAACCAATCAAGCACAGGCTGGAGGAGTGTAAAATTCCGGAAGGAACAAGACGGACGACTATTTTTTTGTCGCCTACTACCAGGGTATGACCGGCATTGTTGCCACCCTGGCTTCTGACTACGATGTCAGCATTGACAGTCAGCAGATCAGCAATCTTACCCTTACCCTCATCACCCCACTGGGTGCCAAGTACTACAACATTGTTAGGCATGTCATTTTTCTCGGTGTCACTAAGAAAATGGTTAATTTTCTTAATAAAAGCGGCAATCTCTAAGCCTCTGTGGCCCTGTCAGGACTTTATTGAGCCCTGAGCCCAGTGGCTCATCAAATATGTATTTGCCCGGCGCAAACGCTCTGATCTTAGCCTATTTCAGCGGTTTTGTCAGTGAAACAGTCCCGGCTCAGAAGCCGTTTGCAGCGAACACAAAAAAAGCGCTTTGCTCTGAAAACAAAACGCTTTATTTATTTTAGCCCGCCAGGAAAAAAATATCATCTGTTCAGCTTAACAAAATCAGATATTTTTCACTTTTGCTCCCCCCTGGACCAGGACTACAGGGCACTGGTGCATACCTGTCCGTATCAGGGCATGACCGGCCCCATGGCCGCTGGCTGCAGGCCGCAGGCCGCAGGCTGCAGGGCCGTGCCACCTGGTGGCGTCCTGCCTGGCGGCAGCTGCAGCGCTGCTTTGCAGCAGCGGGGCTGCGCCAATACGGCCCATACAATAAAGGCTCCCGGTGGGAGCCTTTATTGCAGAGGCGTGCAGCCTGATCTGCATGCCTCTTTTTGCGGTCAGCTTATGGGCGGACCTTGGAGTTGGCAGGATCGCCAAAGTAGCGGAAGAACTCGCTGTCAGGCTTTAACACCAGTACATCATTGCCCTTGGCCATGGACTTGCGATAGGCATCCATGGAACGCAGGAAGTCGAAAAGCTCGGCATTCTGAGTATAGGCATTGGCGTAGATACGGGTGGCTTCGGCATCGCCGGCACCCATGAGGCGACGGGCTTCACGCTCGGCGGTAGCGATCTTGATGGCTACCTCACGATCGGCCTGAGCCTTGATGGTTTCAGCCTCACGACGGCCCTGAGAGCGGTGCAGCTTGGCTACGGCATCACGCTCGGCGCGCATACGCTGGTAAATGGAGTTTGAGACCTCAGGAGGCAGGTTGATCTGCTTGATACGAACGTCAACGATCTTGATGCCCAGCTCAGTGGAGCTCTTGCCCAGATCACGCAGAGCATTCTGCATAACCTGATCACGCTTGGAGCTGCTGATGATGTTCTCAACATCACTCTGAGAGTCGGCAATCTTGTCTGAATCAACCTTTAAGGTGTCATCAGCATCATTGACTCTGCTCTTGTCAGTGGCAGCAATGGTGCGGCCCAGATCACGGCGCTCGGTGACGCTGTCAAAGGAGCTGTCCATTTCACCGTAGGTGCCGGTTTTTTCCTGACCGGAAACAATTTCATGAATGGTCAGACGACCAATCTGGCTGCGCAGGGAGTTGTTAATTCTGCGGCGCAGCAGTTCCTCAGCCTGCATGATATTGCCACCGGCTGTGGTCAGGTAGAAAGTGGACGGATCGCTGATGCGCCACTTTACGTAGGAGTCGATGATGAGATCCTTCTTCTCGGCAGTCACAAAGCGGTCAGCACGGGCAGAAAGAGTCTGAATACGGGCATCGAGCACTCTTACCTTGTCGATAAAAGGAATCTTGAAGTGCAGACCAGGATTGGAAACGGCCAGCTCAGAATCAGAGTTTCTGAGCACCTTGCCAAATCGGGTCACAATACCCACATTGCCCTCGTTGATAACGAAGACAGAGTTGAAGCCTACAAAAACCAGAATCAGAAGACCTGACAGCAGCAGGTTAAAAGTTGAACCGCGCATTACTGTCTACCTCCCTGAGAGTAACCATAGCCTACTGAGCGGTCAGCAGAGCGGCGTACCGGAGTGGCGTTGCCGGCAGATGAACTGCCTGCAGAACTGCTGTTGTAAGAAGGTGTATAGGCTGAAGGAGCTGATCCTGCGGCTGGATAACCGGTGGATGGAGCGGTGGCACGTGGGGCGCCATTGCCCTGAGGAACCGGCAGATACAGTACAGGTGATGAACCCTCTGGAGTATCAAGAATGATCTTGGAGGAGTTGCCCAGCACTTCCTGCATGGTCTCAAGATAAATACGGGTACGGGTAATTTCCGGAGCGGCAGTGTACTCAGGGAGGATCTGCTCGAAGCGTGCTACCTCACCCTGGGCATCGAGAACTACACGTGAACGGTAGGCCTCGGCCTGCTGACGGATACGCTGTACCTGACCTTCGGCACGTGGCAGCACTTCATTGGCGTAGGCTTCGGCCTCACGCTTGAAACGCTGCTCGTCTTCCTGAGCAGCAATGGCATCGTCAAAGGCCTCTTTAACCTCATCAGGTGCACGGGCTGGCAGGAAGTTTACGTCAACAATGGTCAGGCCCATCTTGTAAGGCTCAATAATGGAAATGAGCAGCTCACGGGTATCCTGACGGACACGCTCACGACCGGAGGTCAGAATGTCATCCATGAGAGTATGACCGACCACATAGCGCAGTGCACTGTCGGTTGCTTCCATCAGAGAGTTGTCAGGGCTGGTTACTGAGTACAGGTACTGCACAGGATCGGAAATACGGTACTGAACGTCCATTTCCACGATAACCACGTTCTCATCTTCAGTAAGCATGGCACCTGAAGACTGAATGGAACGCACCTGCTCAATATCAACAGTATTGACCTGATCAATGGCCGGGATCTTCCACTGCAGACCTGGATCCACTACTTCGTAGATCTTGCCAAAGCGCAGTACTACGCCACGCTCAGCTTCGCGCACAGTATAGAAACCGTTAAAAATGAAAATACCCAGCATCACAGCTGCCAGGGCAGTTGCTATGCCCTTGAGGCCGTTCTTCTGGTTGAAGCCCTTGCCCTTGCCGCTGCCGCCCTTGCCGCTCAGAAGCTTTTCAGCCTTTTTGAACAGGTTGGTGAGATCGCCATCATTATCTTTGTTGCGATAGCGGGCCCATGGGTCCTCATTATTGTTGTTAGCGCCTCCCTGAGGGTCGCGCTCATTGCTCTGTGGGTTGGCATCTTTTTCCCCGTCAGGCTTCTGGCCTGGAGGATTCCATCCCATATTGGAATTGTTTTCTATCATGCAAAACTCGCTGTTTCTCCAAAGACCGGCCCTGCCTGCACTCCCTTTCAGCAATGGTAAGGCTCAGACAGCTGCTCTGTAGCCCCTCATGCTGCGAGATGGCGGCCAGCTCAGTGGACAAACGTTCCAGCCGTAATAAAGAAATGTTATTGCGACCTCACCTGGACTTCACATCCCGGTGAAAACTGCAAATAAAACTGCGCTTGCAGTGGCCTCAGGGCCACCGGCTCCCGTCCTGGGAGGAGGGAAAAATCAACAGGACATGCAGTTAACCTGTCAATTCTATACGCAAAACCTTGTAATAGACCTGGAAAAGTCAGGAGACAGTGATAATTAGTCTTAGCTTACTGCTCCGGCACCCGCTCCGGCACCCGCTCAGCCCCAGGCAAAGCCCGCCGCCAAAGCGGCAGCTGCCCGGGGCCATGGCGGAGTATGCCTGGGCCATGAACCGGAGCCTGCCTGCTGCAGGCGGTCGCATGCAGCAGACTGAGCCCTGCTGTCAGTCTATGTCTTCAAAATCGAAGCTTTCTTCCTGCTGCCATGGCAGACCATTGGAGCGGTCAACCAGACAGGCGCTCAGGCGTCCGCCGGACTGCTTTTCAATACGGGCTGCATCTGCAGGCTTAAGACGTACCTTGAGCAGCTCGTGGCCCATGTCATCATAGCCTGCTGACTGAGCGGCCTTGAGCTCATAGAGCATGGAGCGCAGACGGCCGTCCGTGTGCTCAAGACGAACCTCAAACTCACACTGATCAAGAGTGAGCAGCTCTGATACGGCCTGCAGCAGCTCATCAAGGCCCAGACCGTTGCGGGCCGAGACATTGACACGTACCGGGCGGCCGGTTTCATCGCGCACAATGCCCACAGCAACCTCTTCTTTGAGGTCAGCCTTGTTAAATACCAGCAGAGATGGAACCTGATCGGCCTTAATCTGCTCAAGTACGGCGTTTACAGCCTCGATATTGTCCTCAATACGAGGGTCGGCAATATCGATAATATGCAGCAGCAGATCAGACTGAATGGTCTCCTCAAGGGTAGCGCGGAAAGCAGCTACCAGCTCATGAGGCAGATGACGGATAAAACCTACGGTATCAGCAAAAACCACACGTCCTACTGTCGGAAGCACCATATTGCGCAATGTAGGGTCCAGGGTGGCAAAGAGCTGATCAGCAGCATAGACCTCAGAGCGGGTCAGACGGTTGAAGAGCGTGGACTTGCCGGCATTGGTATAACCTACGAATGAGACCACAGGAATGGCGTTTTTCTTACGCTCCTGACGGTTCTGCTCACGGCGGCGTGCTACTACCTCAAGATCTTCCTTAATGGCAGCAATACGCTCACGCAGAGCACGACGGTCAAGCTCAATCTGAGTTTCACCAGGACCGCCACGCAGACCAAAGCCACCCTTCTGACGCTCAAGGTGAGTCCAGCCACGTACCAGACGGGCCTGCTCATAGCGCAGCTGCGCCAGTTCCACCTGCAGCTTGCCCTCATAGGTGCGGGCACGCATGGCGAAAATCACCAGAATCAGCGCAATGCGGTCCATTACTCTGACGCCGGTCTCTTTTTCCAGATTTCTTTCCTGAGCCGGAGTCAGCGGGCTGTTAAAGACCACGACCTCAGCTTCATGAGCCTTTACGGCATCGGCAATTTCAACTACCTTGCCTGAACCTACATAGGTTCGAGGATCAATGCCGTCACGGCGGCACACTACAGCATCACAGATATCTGCACCTGCTGATTCTGCAAGTCTGTGCAGCTCTTCCAGATCTTCCTGGTTTTTGGCCTGAGGGAGCTCCACATGCACCAGAATGGTTTTACCAAGGGGCTCAAACTCCTTTTCTGCCATAAATAATTTTTTCCTTTAAAGAATGCTCAATGCTTCCCAGCATCTGTATTAATAATCTCAGTCAGCCTCCGTCATGACATCCCAGCCCGCCTCAGGCTGCGCCTGCAGGTGCGGCCTGAGGCAGGCCACCAGGGCTGGGCTGCCCGTGCAGGCCGCAGGGCTGGTCGCTGGCCTGGACCTTAAGGGTACGTGGCATGTCTGACGGGGCTGCGCTGTCAGCTTATCAGGCGCGCAGGTTGAGGATGGAGCGCAGCAGTGACGGGCACTCGCCGCCGAAAAGATCAGCCAGAGCCACCATGTCGTTGCGCTCAAGGGCAGCGTTCAGGGCACGGGTGAAGAAAACATAGTTCTGGCGGAATCTGTTGTCGCCAAGGTCAATAAGACGCTCCAGATCGAACATGAAGATCTTGATGTAATCGAGGGCCCAGATCGGCGCCATGGTGGTTGCAATGGTGCTGATTTCAGTACTTTTTGCAATCATGTCCTCGACATATGAGCTCATGTTGGCCGGAGTCAGAATTCTCGGGTCACTCTCAAAAAGATTCACCTCATTGGCCTTGATATTGCCATCGAGTTCGTAGATAAGCTGACTGAGCTCCATTCTCTCATCAGTAAGGGCATCGTCTTCGTTAATCCCCAGAGCCTTGGCAATAAAGGTCTCCTGCCTCAAATAATGATCACGGCTTTTCTTATCTAAACGTTCTGTAGCCATACTCACCGCCTCTCTGCTCTGTTACACAAATCTCAGGCTGATACTGATCTGCAGCGTCTGCACCCAATGACCTCAGTGGTCATATCCTGCGTATCACAACTGCATCCTCAGCAGCCCTATGAAAAGTCCTTTCCCCTGGGAATAGCTATTTTGCCATAATTATCAGCCTTTGTGACTATATGGCCCCTGCTGGAGCGCGCCTGCCTGCAACCGCCGCCCTGGCGCGGCGGACAGGGCCGTGGCGCGGCCTCAGGCGCTGCCGGGCGGCACGTCCGGCGGCACGCCCGGCTGCGCGTCCGGCTGCGCTAAGGCTGAGGACTGATACGGTACTGCTCGAAAGAGGGCTCGGCTGCCATAAGCTCGAGCATGCGCTGGGTTTTGTTTCTGTCCTCGATGGTAAGGACATGACGCACCAGCTCGTCACTGCTGCCCACATCCTTAAGGCCGCCACGCAGCCAGGTCATCTGATGCTTGGCAAGGCGGGCCGTGGCTATGACGCTGAGCTCAATCATTTCCTCATAACTGACCTCCTTGCGCAGATACATGGCCACCTGACGGTAGCCTACCGAGCGCATGGACGGCATGTCATCTGTAAGGTCGCCTCTTTGCAGCAGCTCTGCAACTTCGTCAATAAGACCGTCCTCAAGCATCTTTTCAAAGCGCTGGCGTATCAGCACACGCAGGGCACTGCGATCATTGCCCTCAGGGAGCAGCACCATTTCAAAACGGCTGAAAGGACATTCGTTTTTAGGCTCGGAAAAGTAAGAGCTCATGGCCCGGCCTGTCATGTAGTAAACCTCAAGTGCTCTGGCCACACGCTGACGATCGTTGGGAGCAAGCTTTTCATGCAGCACGGGATCAAATTCTCTGAGCAGCTCATGCACCGCCGGCCAGCCCTTCTCATCGGCCATGGCCTGTACCTTTGCACGCACCTGCAGGTCAGTCTCAGGCAGAGGCGACAGCCCCTCAACCAGGGCTTTGTAATACATCATGGTGCCGCCACAGATTACCGGCAGGGCGCCACGCTCCCTGATATCTCTGACCAGTTCAATGCAGTCATGACGAAATGAGGCGGCACTGTAGCTTTCAGCCGGATCACAGATATCGATAAGGTGATGATGACAGACAGCTCTTTCCTCGGCTGACGGTTTGGCTGTTCCTATGTCCATGTCCCTGTAAATCAGGGCTGAATCAAGGGAAATAATTTCGGCACGGTAATGACGTGCCAGCTCCAGAGAAAGAGCGCTTTTACCTGATGCCGTCGGGCCCAGAATTACTACAGCCTCATACATAAGTCAGGATTCTCCTGGTATTAATAGGTTAATCGCAAATCAAAGTGCCTCTGCCCGGCTGGCCCTGCCTGGCTGGCCCTGCCCACTGGCGGGCCGGCGCCAAGGGCGATGCCGGGTCAGTCTGGCCGCTGAGTTTTCAGCTGCGCGCACCCAGCAGCACCCGGGCCATATCAAGCAGGCTTATTTCCATCAGGGCCCCCTGCTCGGCGGCTTTTTGCAGTGACATCATGCTGTCTATGCCCTCAATCAGATTGCGGGCATCATAGGCCGTATTAATGGCTACCGGGCGGCAGCGGGCCATAAGTTCAGCAAGCTGCTGCGGGCACCTGGCCTCAAGATTAATCATGGCGGTCTGCGCGGCAATTATGCGCAGTGCTTCAAGGGCTACAGCTGCCAGGTTGCAACCTGATGCCAGAGACGGAATGGTGCTGAGCTCTATACTTGAGCGTATGGCCACACTGCGCACCCCAAAGCCGCAGCGTGCAGCTGCCTGCACCACCTCAAGAGAGCGGCAGGCCTGAATCAGCGCGCCATCACAGCGTATGGCAAAAGGCATAGGCAGCTCATTTGATTTGACCTGATCCCCCTGCACATCGCGGGCATACTCAAAGGCACTGCGACTGTAATACAGCTCAGAGCAGCGCACCATGAAATAGCGGCTGCCAATATTCATCAGGGCCACATCAGCCGTTACCAGCGACTGGAACTGACATTTGCCCTGAAGCGACATCAGCTCGCTTACCTGATCCGCACTCATGCGCTGCATACCCGGACAGTCCATTACCGGACCAGCATCAGTACCGCCCGCCCCTGCATACCTGTCACCATAGTCACAGGCATAGTCTTGCCCGTAATCACGGCCCGGGTCATGGTCCGCATCGCTGCCCTGCCCGGCGCCCATGGCATAACCGTAATCGCAGTTGCCTGATGTGCCCGTATGGCTGTCCATGGCTGAGGCTGCGGCCGCAGCAGCTTCTGCAGCAGCCGCTGCTGCAGCGGCATGCGCATCTCCGCCATGAGCTGTCGCCGCATCACTCATCATGGAGCGGTGTAGAACCTGATCGTCCTGGCGGCTGTCAGCCCCTGCTGCACCAGCAGCGTCTGCATCTGGCACTGCGCTGCCCTCATTTGAGCACTCCTCGTCATGGGCCTGACAGGCCATGGCACGGGCACGCTCCAGACTGGCTGCGCTGTCAAAGACCAGGCCGGACGGGCCAGAGCTGTGAGCTGAGCCGGGCTCTGGGCTTTGCTCTGAGCCCAGGGCAGTGCCTGGCTCAGGACTGTGCCCGGCGGCGTTGCTGGCAGCACCAGAGGTACTGTCAGCGGCGGCCGCCCAGTTAAGGGCTTCGGCCGCTGACTGGGCAAAAGCATCATCAACTGTTTCGGCTGTTGAGGAAGCTTGAGGCGGCTGTGAACTCTCATCGGCTGCCTGGCCCTTGCGGGAGGCATTGTTGAGCATGCGGGTGATGCGCTCGCGCTCCTGGGTCTGCAACAGGAAATCAAGGCTAAAAGCACTGTTGCCCCTGTTAACAGCTCCTGAAAGACCGGCACGGCGGGCAGAACCGCCGCCCTGCCCTGAAAAGCCGCTCTGGTGGCCCTCATCATCATCTTCAAGCACATCGCTGCCGTCATCATGCGCCCCTGCCTGCCCCTGACTGCTCTGAGCAGGGCCGGAGCTGCAGCTTAAGCCTGAACCTGAGCCTCCGCTGGAGCTGCCGGTATCTGGGAGTATGTCCTCTTCTTCATCAAAGAGACTGCCATTCCAGATGCCGCCCCGGCCGTATGACGGCTGTGCGGACGGTCCCATGCCGCTCTGCGGTGCCATGCCGCTCTGCGGTGCCATGCCTTCCTGTGGCGCTATACCGCCCTGTTGTTCAATGCCATCATGTGGGGCCATGCCGCCCTGCGGCTGCGCCGATGGATGATGGTCAGTACCGAGCTGGCCGTGGCGCAGCCTGGTAATGAACTCCAGTGCCTGAGATGATGCATCTCCCTTGCGGGCTCGTGCCAGAAGGTCGGCAAAGCAGCACAGGCGGCCGGTAAGAGCTGCAGCGCCTGTGTCGCCGGGAGCAGAGCCCCCGGCGGCGGCAGTCTGGGCGGCACTTTCGCCGTCTGGCAAAGGGTGCAGCGGGTTCAGGCTGGAGCTCAGGTACTGCTCGATGGCAGCGGCGTACTGGCGGCTGCGCTCAGTGCCCAGAGCTTCGCGGCGGCGACGTACGATCTCCTCAGGGCTGATGCCGTCCTGCGGAGCCTTTGAATGATCGACAATGGTGACGTCATCGACACCAAGGCTGCCCATGCGGGCATTGCCCCTGTTGATATGGTTGAGCTCAAAAACTGACTTTACGTTGGCCAGAATGCAGTCATGGATGATGCTGGAATTGTGAAAGCGCACCTCATCCTTGCGTGGATGAACGTTGACATCAACAGTGCGCGGATCGCACTCCATGAAAATAACGCCACGTATGCACGGCTTGAAGTCCATATCCTGCTGCACGGCATTGAGGTAAGCCTCACGTATGGCATGGTTCACTGTACGATCAGAAATGCAGCGGCCATTGAGAAAGGTCAGCAGGCGATCGGGGGTAGCACGGGTAAAGGACTGAGGCCTGACCAGTACACCGTAAATGGAAAGCACCTGACGACTGAGCGGATCATAATCATCAGGACTCAGACCGTCATCAATTACGTCGGCGCCGCTGTCAGAGGGCACAGCCAGATTGAGATAGCGGCGGTAGGCATTGACATAGCTTTCATCGCCATTGTCAAAGCGCAGCACGTCGTTTTTAAACTCACGGCCGAGCAGCTGGGCTATACGATCGCCAAGACGGGCTCTGGTCTGAGCCTGTACATGCAGCACAGTCTTACCGTCAGCAATGAACCTGAACTCAATGCCGTAATTGACCAGCGCCAGACGGATCATCAGATCCTTGATGTGGTTGAACTCAGTTTTGTCTGACTTGAGGAAGTGACGGCGGGCCGGGGTGTTAAAGAAGAGATCGCTGACAATTACCGAGGTACCAACAGGATGGGCTGCCGGAGCTACTACGGGATTTTGCTCAGGTCCTGATACCTCTACCTGACAGGCATGAGGCTGATCGGCCGTACGGGAGATAAGTGACAGTCGGGATACTGAGGCAATGGAGGCCAGAGCCTCACCACGAAAGCCCATGGTGACAATGGCAGCCAGATCCTCAAGGCAGGCAATTTTGGAGGTGGCGTGAGGAGCCAGAGCAAGAGCCAGTTCATCCTCAGGAATACCCTTACCATTGTCAGTGACTTTGATAAGCTGCTTGCCTGATCCGCGAATTTCCAGAGTAATAACGGTAGCGCCGGCATCGACGGCATTTTCTACCAGCTCCTTGACCACAGAGGAAGGACGCTCTACTACCTCACCGGCCGCAATCTGATTGGCCAGCTGCACAGAAAGTCGCTTGATTGGCATAACAAACCCGCTGAAAAACAATGCTCCCTGACAATATCACCCTCGCCCCGCCGCTGATGCAGCAGCCCTTGCTGCGCCAGCTGCAGCTGTCGCGCCCGCAGCAGCTGTTGCTGCGGCTGCAGATGCAGGCTGTGCCGCAGCTGCCGGTATGCGTGGCGACCACTGGCCATGACGCACTGACTGGCACAAAGGGCCCGGGCTCAGCTGCTGCAGACACTGATGTCGGGAGCAGATGAGGGCACGTTCTGTGCGGACAGGGATGAGAAAGTGACGATCTTTGAGTATAGAGGTTTTGACCGCTCAGGTATATACCGCAGGCAGACTGTGCACTGTCAGCATATGGTCTGAGGGAAAGAGTTGACGGGACGGACCTGAATGTCAGGATGCCTGAATTTCTGGACGCATGGATATCCGGATGGCAGGATGCCTGAATTTCTGGACGTATGGATGTCCGGACTTCTGGATGCCAGGTCCGTCCCGGGCCGGTTACGTATGCAGCCCTGATATGGGCCCCAGCTGCAACCGGCTATGAGATGATTATGGGATGATGAGCTTCTGACCAATGCGGATATTGTCACTGGTGAGCTTGTTGTAGGCCTTGATGGCGGAGACTGTGGTCTTGTTCTTCTGGGCAATTACCGACAGGGACTCACCCTTCTGAACTTCGTGAATCCTGACCTTGGCAGCACCGGTACGGATAGCACTCTCATAGCGGCTCTTGATGTGCTGAATGGTGTACTTCTCGTAATAGGCCACAATACCCTGATAAATAGCGTAGGCAATCTGCTTCTGGTAATTAGGCTGATTGAGCTGGATTTCCTCATAAGGATTGGACAGGAAGCCGGTCTCAATCAGTAATGATGGAATATCAGGGGACTTTAATACTGCAAGCGAGGCGTGAATTGGCTCTTTCTTGTGCAGCTTGGTGAACTTGCCCAGCTTGTTGAGAATTTCCTGACCCATGTTATAGCCCTCAGAGCGGGTATTGTCAGAGGTCATGGACAGGATGGTGGCAGCAAGATAAGGGTTCTGCTTGTCAGCTGAGGACAGTACCTCACTTACACCTGAGAGCAGCTGGCCCTTGCCATCGCCCTTGAGCACCTTGTTATTTTCACGCTGAGCACGGTTGTTGGACAGTACCCATACTGAAGCACCACGGGCAGAAGAGCCTGAGGCTACCGAGTCTGCGTGGATGGAAATAAGAATATCGGCCTTATGACCACGGGCAACTTCAGAGCGGCGGTCCAGATCAACAAAGACATCGCTGGATCGAATCAGGGTGCCCTTGAATCTTGGATTGGAGTTTACGTATTTGGCCAGCTGGGTAGCAACAGCCAGAGTTACGTTCTTCTCCTTAACCCCGCGCTTGCCAATGGCGCCCGGATCCTTGCCACCATGGCCTGCGTCAATGGCGATGACATAAGGATTGGCCTTAGGCAGAGAAACCCTGTTTGGTGGAGGCGGAGCCTGGGTGTCGAGCACTTCCTCCTCAACCTGAGGACGGCGGGCTGGCTGTTTATTGTTCTTGTTCTGAGCTGTCTGAGCCTCTTTGCGGGCGTTAATCTGCTCAACACGCTCCTGATACTCCTGCACCTGGGCCGGAGTCATGGTGCGAATACCGTCAGAACCTACACTGGACAGGGAGTTGAGCAGTGCATTTTCGGCAGCATCAGCATCATCAACGGTGATGACATTGACCGGAGGTACACCGGCGCCCTGACCGGTACCTGCCTGCTTGGCAGCCTCTTTCTGGGAGAGAACCTTGACCTCCTGATCAGAGGTAGGAGCACGTTCTGAGGCGGTATGAGGGAAATCGACTACCAGACGGTAATTCTGGCCGTTCATAGGGGCAAGCATGAAGATGTTTGGGGTGCCTGATCCCTTGAGGCCAAAGATATAGCGTACGTCATCGCCACTTAGATTTTTGACAAAGGATGTGACTACTGAGCGCGGCTCCAGGGCGATGCGGTCCGGGGCGGACTTGTGATTGGTGACGTCGTTGAGACGGACGACAAAGCGGTCGCCGTTTTTGTTCAGAGCTGTGGAGAACTCCGGCTTGTAATCCAGATCAAGTACCACACGGGTCTTGTCGGCATTAGAGAAGGCTCTTACGCGCAGAATATTATCAGCAAATGCTGTCTGCACCGCTGCCATAGACAGCAGCAGGCCCGTAACAAGGGGAAAGAAGCGCATCAGAGCTGATAACATGAGCAAACCTTACAAAGATGGTAACCGCAGAAATACATGATCAGGTTCAGGCAGAGTGCTGAGGCATAGCATGCATATGTACACAGGCGGGCTCTGCCCTGCCAGGAAGCCATGGACTGAGCCGCACGGCTCTGCCCGCCGCACAGCTCGGCCCGTTCAGGGCAGTATGCACCAGGAGCAGCCGGCACTGAGGCAGCCTGCACCGTGGGCATACTGTACCTTGTCAGGCGGGGCGGCACTTTCTTTTGCGCACGTCAAAAGATGCCGGCCGTTACTTATACGGCAGCCCTGGGGTCAGCTGAAAAGTCCTGAATGGAAACGGTCTGAATTAACCACAAACAATGTTCCTAATTCTAAGTTATATCAGGCATTTTGTGCAAAAATTCGCGCCGCAAAGGACAAAATTATCTGCCCGCCACACGTCCCGGCCAGAGCCTCAGTCTGGCGCCTGGCCCCTCCAGTACGGCAATTGAGCGCCTGCGCCGTTAGCTGCAGACAACAACAGCTGGTGCTGCGCGTACGGTTATAGCACGCCCCTGCTCTGAGCACGGCACGTGCCCGCAGATCAAGACCTGACAGCCGGAACGGCATTAGGCTATGGCCTGCAAGACCGGTCAGGCACTGTGGTTATGGACTGAAAGACCGGTCAGGTCCATGGCAGCCATGCTGTCAGGCTGCCCAGCGGCCGGGCAGGCGTGAGCAGTGGCCGGGCTTAGCCAGCTGACGCAGCGATAGTATTGAGCTGCTCAGATGAGAGCAGAGTTGAGCTTACCGTGACGGTCCGGCCCTCGCTTTCGTGCTTAATGGCCACAGTAAGATCAGGATCAGGCAGCAGGCCATGACCACGGTCTGGCCATTCGATAAGGCAGATACCACGGCGGGCAAAGTAATCGCGAATGCCCATAAGCTCAAGCTCTTCAGGATCCATAAGACGGTAGAGATCAAAGTGGTAAATCACCATCTGAGGGCCCTGAGGCTCATAGCTTTCAACCAGGGTATAGGTAGGAGACTTGACCGTACCCTCATGTCCAAGAGCTCTTAGCAGACCACGGGTCATGGTGGTCTTGCCTGCTCCCAGATCACCCTCGAGATTAATACAAAGGGCCCTGTTTCCTGTCTGCTCACACTGGGCACTCAGCACTTTGGCCAGAGCCGCTCCCAGAGCCAGAGTTGCCTCTTCATCTGCAAGGGTGAAAGTAACCTGATTTGCCATACTCTCCACTTTCCTCAAATGCTGCGCCGCGCCATATGGCCCGTACACAGTCAGTATGTCCATACATAATCCGATGCCTATCTTACCAAAGTCATCACTGCCTTAAGCTGCACATGGTCTAATTGTGTCAGCAACAGCCCTGAGCCGCCTCCAGTGCATCAGCCATGGCAACTGGCCGGACAGCTGACCTGACAACCGCCGGCACATCTGCGCATACAGCCGCGCAGGCTGGAACAGCCGGCAGCACTGGCTGGAGCAGCCGGCGCGGCTGGTGGCCCCACATGCAACAGGGGCCGTCCCCAAGGTGGAGACGGCCCCTGTTTATGGTGGCGTAAGCGCGGCGCCTGCAGCGGCGCCGGTGCTGGCGGCGCAGCGCTGCGCCCAGAATCAGAACATGATGCGGTTTTCGAGCAGCACTGAGGTAGCGCGCTCGGCATAGGTGGACATATGACCCTGGTTGTGGTCTGCAAGGCCTGGACGCTTACTTACCAGATAGCGCACATAAGGGAGCAGATCACAGGCAAGACAGCCTACCTCACCTGTATAGTCACCAGAGAGGCGGCCGGCACGGCCATGCACGGCGGCGCCGCAGATAGTGGCGCGGCTGGCAGTCAGGCCCTCGGCACGCAGCGCGGCAATAATGCCAGTCAGCAGGTCACCCATACCGCCTGAGGCCATGGCAGGAGAGCCTTCACGAATGATGAAAATCTTGTTGCCATCGCATACCAGAGTACCGGCGCCCTTGAGCAGTACGGTACCACCGCAGCGCTGCTGGAGCTCATAAACAGCCTTGTAGCGGTCTGCATTGATATCGGCAATGGAGCAGCCCAGCAGTCGGGCAGCCTCGCCCGGATGCGGAGTCATAATGGAGTTTGGCAGCACCTGCAGCTCACGGGTACTCATGATATTGAGAGCGTCAGCATCAAGCACCATGGCCTTTTCTGAGGAAATAACCATGTCGAGCAGTTTGATGGCATGCTCATCGGTACCCAGACCTGGACCAAGAGCAATAACGTCAGTCCACTCAATGGCCTCAGCTACCGCATCCAGATCCTCAAAGTCAACAGTCATCAGCTCAGGACGTGCAGCGTTAAGGGAGCCCACATTGGTATGGGCAGTTGCTACCTTTACCAGACCGGCACCGGCACGCAGTGCACCCTGACCACAGATGGCAATGGAACCGCCATAGCCGTGAGATCCGCCAATTACCAGCAGACGTCCGGCACGGCCTTTGTGATCTGAGAGCAGTCGTACCGGCAGGTCAGCAATGATGTCCTCATAGCTGTTGAGGTAGACAGGCAGATATGAAGCGCCTGACTTTTCATCGGAAAGACACTGACCGTGGAAGTAGTTGACGTCCACACCAAGGGAATTGCAGACAATTTCGCCTACATAGTCCACAGCATCGCCTGTTACCAGACCGCTCTTGAGACCTAACATGCACACGGTCTTATTGGCGGTGACACAGGCATGATAGACGTGGCCTGTATTGGCATTAACGCCTGATGGTACGTCTACGGCGATGATATAGGCACGGGTGGAGTTGATAAAGTTAATCCACTCCACATAAGTCTCACGAGGCTCGGTATTAAGACCAGTACCGAGCAGGGCGTCGATCACGATATCAGGGCTGTTACCGTTGTTGGCCTCCTCAATCAGATCAGGCAGCTCATACTCGACCTTACCGCCGAGCTTGATGAAATATGAGCAGGCTGCAAAGGCCTCAGAGTTCTCACGTGGCTTGTCGGTGGCGAAAATACGGAAAGGGATATGATGGCGCATCAGATAGGCAGCCACGATGTAGCCGTCACCACCGTTATTACCCTTACCGGCCAGAACATAAACCATGCTCGGACGTGAGTTTACCTTGCGCATTTCC
This sequence comes from Anaerobiospirillum sp. NML120511, assembly GCF_023050955.1. Classification (NCBI taxonomy): domain Bacteria; kingdom Pseudomonadati; phylum Pseudomonadota; class Gammaproteobacteria; order Aeromonadales; family Succinivibrionaceae; genus Anaerobiospirillum; species Anaerobiospirillum sp. NML120511. The sequence goes on along the minus strand of NZ_JALKIK010000009.1, from coordinate 16,497 downwards.
TCGAAAACGGTACGTCCTGCCCTTTCCATCAAGTCAAAGCAGTGACCCTTGTGGGTTGCGGCATGATTTTGCTCAATGACGCGGATTTCCTGTGTGGAAAAAATATGATGAGGAAGAGAAGACATTAATCGTACTCCAGGATTTACGACGCGACCTCAGCCTTTTGATGTCTCTGAAGTCAGGAAGCCAGAGCCTCTGCACATCTGCCTGCCACGGGCAGCTGACTGCAATGCAGTCCTCAAATGCTGCGGCCCGGCTACTGCCGTGCTGCCCTGGCAGCTGCAGCTGTGGTTGCTGCACTGCTGCATGGGCTGTCGCATGGGCAGCCGGGAAGCCGGGCCGCCGCTGCGGGATGTGCCTTGAAAATCACCTGCATCTTTCAATGAAGGTCAGTATTTGAACTTGTTGTTTAAACTGAAAGGGCCTCCTGCATGTAACAGGAACACCATACGGGCCATATTATGGTCGTGCATGGCCATGTTTCAGATTCTAACCTAAAGAACAATTGAGTTTGTGTGCTCATACAGGCATTAATTGATGTCAGAACCATGCCTGATCATTTAGTATGAGCATATTAAGTGCCAGTTTTTGCAAAAACCATGGCAAGTGCGCCCAGGCAGCCTGCGGACAAGCCCCGGAGCTCTTACACCTCAAGAGCGCCCGCCCCTTAACACCGTGAAATTCACTGTACGGTACGGCCTGACAGCAGTGCACACAGCAACAGCATGTTTCTCCTGTTTATTGTACTGTCACCATGCAGCACACTCTTTTACCAGACGCTCACAAACATGATAATAGCGATTTGCGTGCACGTGGACGTTCGACCGTTGCAAGTCAGCGGCTTTTGTCTGTTTTTGTGATCAGAGTACTGATTGCACAGAGCGCCATACATACAAAGGCGGTCCGTAAATATATAATTAAAATCACCCCTGCAAGATGAATACTGACACAGCCGTGCCTCAGGTTCTGCCAGGTGGCATCAGCCATAACCTTAAGCCTGCCGTGCTGCACGCTGTGCATAACTGAGCTCTGCGGCAGGCTGGGCGCAGTGCCTCACTGAGCTCTGCGGCAGGCTGGGCACGGAGCCTCACTGAGCTCTGCGGCAGGCTGGGCGCAGTGCCTCACTGAGCTCTGCGGCAGGCTGGGCACAGAGCCTCACTGAGCTCTGCGGCAGGCTGGGCACGGAGCCTCACTGAGCTCTGCGGCAGGCTGGGCACAGTGCCTCACTGAGCTCTGCGGCAGGCTGGGCACAGTGCCTCACTGAGCTCTGCGGCAGGCTGGGCACAGTGCAGCTTAAGTCCTTGCAAGGGTCATCTCACCACATACAGTCACGTGCCCTCAGGTGGTCCTGCAGAGCTGTGGCCTGGAACAACACTGATTTAACAGGAGAGGGATGCAGTCCCTGCAGCCGTAATGGCCATGGTGATCCCCGTTACAGCGGGCTTTATGGTAAAGATCAGCACCATTGCAGGTCCCGGAACTGTTCCCTGAAAACAAGATGGAATTATTAGGTGTAGACATCGGTGGCAGCGGCATCAAGGGCGCTGTGGTTGATACCACTACCGGCAAGCTTTTAACTGAGCGTGTCCGTATTAAGACCCCACAGCCGTCCACTCCTCAGGCCGTGGCCGCAACCATTAAAGAGCTGGTAGAAACCATTGGATACAAGGGCCCTGTAGCCTGTGGCTTCCCTGCCCGCGTTATCAATGGCGTAGTACTTACTGCTGCCAACATCGACAAGAGCTGGGTTAATGTTCATGTTGAGAACATGCTCTCCAAAGAGCTCGGTACCGATGTATACGTTGCCAATGACGCTGACGTAGCCGGCCTTGCTGAAATGTGCTTTGGCGCCGGCCGTAACGAGATGGGCAAGGTGCTTATCGTCACCATCGGCACCGGCCTTGGTACCGCCATGTTCTTCAGGGGCGAGCTTCTGCCAAACTTTGAAATGGGCCACATCATACTCAATGGCGATGATGCCGAGCGTTACTGCTCCGATTCTGCCCGTGAAAAACTCGACCTCAAGTGGAAGGAGTTCGGCAAGCGCTTTAATGAGTACTTAAACCGTATCGAATTCCTGGTCCAGCCAGATCTCTTTATCCTGGGCGGTGGCGCCTCCAAGAAGTTTGATAAGTTCTCTGATCGTTTAAGCGTAGGATCAGCCCGCGTTATCCCTGCTGAGACCCTCAACCTGGCCGGCATCATCGGTGCTGCCATGTACTGCGAGCGCCGCCTTAACGAGAAGGTTCAGAACAAGAGCAAGAGCTCCAGTTAAGAGCGCATAGCCGGCAATTCAGGTCCATGTCCGGCCCCTGACCAGGCCTGGCAGGGCAGAGCCATGACCTGCATTGTCCCTGACTGGCCTTCACATAACGCAAAGCCCTGATATGTAAGACATATCAGGGCTTTGCTGTTTTCGGGCTGACTGGCAGAGCGCCGGCAGGCGCAGCCAGGTGGCTGCAGCGGCGCTAGGTTGCGGCGACGGCAGCGGGCTAGAACGGCTCGATGGCGTCGATGTAGAGCTGGAGACGTTCGCGGTCCATGTAACGGTCTATACCCAGGGTATAGACAGCGCGAACACGTGAGCCCTCGGTAATGGCCTTTTCTTTGGCATTGGCTCTGAACTTGATGCCCTCGACCACACGGTTGCCCGGTGAGCGCAGAATGACCTTGAGATGGCGGTTGCGCAATATGTTGACGCTGTCTACCAGGAACTCGCCGTCAAATACCGGCTCCTCAAAGTCCTTGCCCCATGGGCCGAAGTATTCAAGATCACGGGCAAAATCAAGGCACAGATAGGCATCAGGCAGCAGACACTCGCTTACTACTGACTCCTCCTGCTGAGCATCCCCCCTGCACTGGGCGCAGGCAGCACTGAAGAGTACTTTGAAGCGCTCCAGATCACGGGTACGGATAGAGGCACCGGCTGCTACGGCATGACCGCCACAGGTAAGGAAAATATCAGGATCCTGCTCTTTAATCAGGGCAAATACCTTCATGAGATCGGTACCCTTAACCGATCGGGCCGATCCTACCAGCGGGATGTCACCCTCGTCCTCATAATGCTCAGTATCATCAAAGAGATCACTGGTCATGCTCGGCATAATGCCCGAGGCAGCTGAAACCAGCTTGGCCGAGTTTCTTACCCTCATGCCCACATTCTCAGGAACTTCCTCCTGAGCGCCAAAGACTTTGGACTTGAGGCCCGGCTCCAGCACGTCCTCATCACTGTCCAGACCATCGTCGCCGGCTGCAGCGGCTGCTCCGGTGGTACCGGTGGAACCGGCTGCAGCGGCAGCTGCGCAGGTTGTGCTGGTGGCACCGGCTGCTGCGGCAGCTGCGCAGGTGGTGCTGGTGGCACCGGCTGCAGCGGCGGCCGCATCAGCTGCAGGCATCTGCAGAGCCGGTGGCACTGAGGAGCCGTTGTTGTCGATGATGCCCATGAGGTTGATATTGCTGTCATCAAAGGCGGCATTGTCGGAGCTGAAGATAATGCATGGCTTGTTGTAGCGCTCCTTGATACGGTTGGCTACCAGTCCGCACAGGCCCTTTAAGAAAGAGTCATCGTACAGAACAATGCCGTCATCCTGAGCCATGGACAGGCTTACGGCCTGATCAAAGCTGTTGTAGGCATCAGCAATGTCATCGGCATCTGAGTAAATCAGACGGTCATTGGTATTAATGCGGTCAGCTTCGGCAGCTGCTGAGCGCAGCATGGCCATGTCAGGGGCTCCCGCCATGCCAGGCACTCCTGCATTTCCGTCGGCGCCTGCAGTGGCGGCGGCGCTCAGGCCGTCGGTGCCGGTACCGGCGTCAGCGCTCTTGCTGCTGTCTGCACTCATGGCGGCACGCAGCTCCTGAGCTCTCAGGCGCTCTTCCTTGTACAGGGCGAGGGCACGGCTGATCATGATCTTTTCATGGTCCATGCGGCGCTTGTTGCACAGATCGAGCTGACGGGCAAAGAGCATGGCCAGATTGAAGTCGTCATTGGTCAGATTGAGAATGGCCGGATTCTGAGCAATGTTTATACGTGTAGCAGCGTTAAAGCGCGGACAGAGCTCATGGGAGATGTTTTTGACCCTGATCTTTGCCGGATCTACCTTTAGGTAGCTCAGCAGCGCCTGAATGCCAGGAATGCTTTTGCCCTTGCTGATACGCTTCATACCGGCCTTGATAATGCGCCTGTTGTTGGTATCAAATGACATGACATCGCCAATGGTACCCAGAGTAACCAGATCAAGGAACTGGCCCATACTTGGAGAATCCTTGAGACTGGCGTAATAGCCCATTTCAATAAGACGGGAGCGCACGGCACTCATGACATAAAAGAGTACTCCGGCACCGCACAGATGTTTGGACGGGAAGGTGTCATCACGTCTTTTAGGATCAACCACGGCATCAGCATCAGGCAGAGTGGCCTGCACTTCATGATGGTCAGTAATAACCACACTGATACCATGACGTCGTGCCAGGGCAACGGCATCAAAGGCGGTAATGCCATTATCAACGGTCACAATGAGGTCAATGCGCGAGTGAATGGCGCGCTCGACAATGCGGGTATTAAGACCGTAGCCGTCAGCATAGCGTGAGGGCACGTAGTAGGTAATGAGGTTTTCATTGACACCAAATGCCTTGAGGCAGCGCACGCCCAGAGCGGTACCGGTCATGCCGTCGATATCGTAATCGCCGGCAATCATGATGCGCTTTTTGTCCATAATGGCCCGGGCAATGATGGTCGAGGCCTTGTCGATATCGGTAAGACGATCAGGCGGGAAAATGTTCTTGAGACCTACCTCAAGATCATCCTGGCTTTTGACACCACGACGGGCAAGGATCTGGCGCAGCACCGGATCACACACCAGGGTGTTCAGGTGTGAGTCGTCAACATTGGCTCGTCTAATGATCTGCATTAAAACCTCTTCCCGAATCTTATCTCGATCGGATCAACGTGCGGCCTGACAGCCGGTTAAGCAAGGATACTCATTTGCTCCAGGTGCGGCTTACCTGACAGGCATATGATACCAGGGGCTAAAATACTACATTTTTCCGCATCCTGCGGCTTTTGCCATAGTCAGTGAAAAAAACAGTTACATAAGCGCTTATTTAAGGGCCGCTCCCCTGCTGACAGCGCCCGCCCCGCCACAGCATCAGCTGTGCGGTGCAGGCCCGCCTGCCCGCAGGCCTGCTGGCCAGCCAGCCGGGCCGGCTGCCATGACGTCTCAGAGCTCGGAGGCCAGGCGGTCAAAGAAGGCCAGCGCTCCATCCATATCAAGATGGGTATGGGCATAGGTGATGTACTTGAGATCGGCTGGCAGATAGCAGTTGAACTTCTCCCAGTCCAGATTCTTCACCTTCTTGAGCAGCTCCTGAGGCTCTACGGCGCCTCCGGCACGGATAGCGCTAACTGCAGTCTTGAGATTATTGAGGCTGGCATACTCAAGCTCAATGTGGGAGCCGTTGCGGCTGGCATCAATAGAGTGACGATTGAGCAGCAACACCACAGTCTCAAGAATGCGATCACCCTTCCATGGAAACAGCGCAAGTCCGGCCGGGCCTGTCACCATTACCTTTTTATCAAGCTCATAGCGGAAGAAACAGGCTCTTCCCTGCTCAAAGTTTTCGCGGGCCACTCTGTCCAGACATGGAGGAGCCTCACCTGTTATGTAGATACGGTGCATTTCCTCACGAATGGCATCATGCACCTGACCGCCCACACCTGAAAGAGGCAGGCCGCTGGTCTTGGACTGGCTTGGCTTTACGCCAATGACACGCTTGTGCTCGTTAAAGTAGATAACGCGCCATGCCTTTCCAGCAAAAAGGAAGGTCTCATCTTCAGAGAGCGTGCTCAACAGCGGAATACGGCCAATGGTCTTGCCCTCAAAGTCGATGCGGTAGTCCCTGTTATTGTTAAAGGCCGCAAAGAACTCGTAATTGGATACCAGCTTTTCGCCCTCAAGACCAAGGGTCAGGGTACCGTCCTGCATCTGAATGATGAGATCGTATTTGCCCAGCTCACGCAGCAGACGGGCATACATGTCCGGTGTAGTCATGCCAAAAGGACCAGTACGGCACAACAGCGCATACAGGTTGCTTGCCGATGCTGAGCCATGGGAGGCAATGACTGACAGAGTCTGCTGAATCAGAGTGGAAAAGCCGTACTCCTTTTCAAGTGGCGGCTCATACCAGCGCTGGAGCAGCAGGTTTACTGTGGCAGCGCTGAGCACAGTGTCCTCACAGAGCATGGAGGACAGGCGGTTGATAGCCGGATCGTACTCAGGAATAAACAGGCGCAGTACAGCTGTACCGTCACGGCGGCCAGAGCGGCCCAGACGCTGACGCAGCGAGGCTACTGTTACAGGCGGAGCAAACTGGGCAATGGACTGCACATCGGAAATATCGATACCCAGCTCCAGAGTTGAGGTACAGATAGCCGTGGTCGGCATGCGCCCGTCCTGCAGACGGTGCTCCAGAGTTTCACGCAGTTCACGCGAAAGCGAGCCGTGATGAGGGAAGAACTCCTCAGGCACCATATTGCGATGGCAGAGATCACGCAGAGTGGTAGCCAGCTGCTCAGTATCAGCACGTGAATTGGTGAACACGAGATTGTTCTTGCCGCGCAGCAGACGGTAGATATCGGCAGCTACTTTTTCAATGGCCTGAGCATGCATAACCGGAGTAATAAGACGCGGCTCCTGCTCAAGAGTCTTGGGAATGCTGTAGCCCAGAATTTTAACCGCCAGGGCGGTAGTGGTATTGGATGATGCAGTTACCAGACAGCAGTCGGTGTTGGAGCTGTTACCGGCACGCAGATAGGAGGCCACAGAGCCAATGTCACGGGAGAAAGTAGCTGAGATGGCTATACGCACCGGAATCTTGTTAATCAGGTTTTCAATGCGGTGCAGCTGGGACTGCAGCTGATAACCACGGCTTTTGCCCATCAGGGCATGGAACTCGTCGATAACGATATAGCTCAGATCCCCAAATGCTTCCTGAAAGATTGATTTCTGATTGATGAGCAGAGACTCAAGAGATTCAGGGGTGATAAGCACTATACCTGAAGGGTCCTTAAGCAGGCCGCTTTTTCTGTTGACGGCCACATCACCATGCCATGGGGTAATTTTGATGCCCACAGGCTCTGCCATGTCCATAAGACGGCGGGCCTGATCGTTAATCAGAGCCTTGAGCGGACTGATGTATAGAACTGATACGCCCTTGATTTTCTTTTCGTGCTGCTTAATCCAGGTAAGCACAGGCAAAAATGCAGCCTCGGTTTTACCAGAGGCTGTCGAGGCTGAGATGATGACATCCTTTTTGTGCTCCAGTACCGGCCTGATAGCCGCTTTCTGAATAGGATGCAGATCTTTCCATCCCTGTCTGCCAATCCAGCGGCAGATTAGAGGGTGAAGCATTGCCAGATAATCTTGATCGGCCATGACAGCCTCCCTGAAATTTGAAAACCACACAGGCCCACAGTGCAGCCGACACCGCCCGCCCCGAAGTAAGGCTAAGGCCTGACTCATGGGCAAGGTCAAGGTGCAGCGCCAGCAGGCCGGGCCCATGGCCTGCCCCTGGTCTGGTGCAAGGCCACGCCAGGCCCGGTGCCGGGCCACGCCCTGCTGGCCTGAGGTGGTGAGCGCAAGATATGCGGTGATGGAAATAAGGACTGAAAAGATGGTGAGCGTAAACGATCAGGCCCACCGCAGGTCCCCTTATGAAGTCCCTGAGTGGGCCTGAATGGGCAGCATCAAAGCAGGAGCTGGCCTGCAGCTGCGCTGAAATTTAGAGCTGGAAGGTTACCAGTTCGTCGTCGTCATTACTGTCATTGCTCACAGAGCCGTGGCCCTGGTTGAGAGTTACCAGGGACGGATCAAGCTCGTTTTCCAGGGTAATGCCGGAGATCAGGGATTCCCACTTGATCTCAGGGTTCTGCTCGATAACGGAGAGCAGATCAACAAAGGCCTTGATAGTGTTACGTGGAGTTCTGAAGTAAGACTCACCAATGTTCTGAGAGCAGTGACGCAGGAATGCGGTCAGAGCCTCATCTGGCAGCAGATACCTGGACTCATCACCATTGGCAAAGACGTTACGGATATTGCTCAACAGTACGAACAGCTCCTCTGGAGAGAGGTTTTCAAGCTTGAGCACAGGACCGTGGTAATCGACCACGTTGGCGATCTCGGCAAAGGTGTTTTCAGCAAGACGGGAGCGCAGAGCTTCGTAGCTGTACAGGCCCTTTCTGGTATCGCACAGGAAATCGGTGGTGCCACCGAGCATGAAGCCGATGTTTTCGGCTGTTCCCTGCAGACAGTCATTGAGGATGCGCAGGATCTGCTCGTAATTGGCACTGCGGGAGCGTGAGGAAGGCAGCTTGTAGAGATTTACCATCTCATCGAGGTTGACCAGCAGGCCCTTGTAGCCGGCCTGACAGACGAAGCGGGCCATGAGCTTGAGGTGATCGTAAATGGAGCTGTCGGTAACAATGCCACGAACGCCCAGCTCGCTGCGGGCTTCAGTTCTGGTGGCATACTCACCGCGCAGATAGCGGATAGCAGACTGCTTGAGATCGTCATTACCGGTGTCATAGCCCTCATAGTAACGGGCTACTACCTGAGCAAAGTCAAAGCCGTCTACCAGCTCAGACAGGGAGTGCAGACGCTTTTTGATCACGCTCTCAACGCTCTCGCCTGTTTCTTCAGCTGCGGTAATCTGAGTGGTGATGAACTTTTCGATTACCGGAACAATGGCATTGCCCTCAGGGTGAGCGCGGGTAGCCATGTTGCGCATCAGTTCCTGATAAAGAGAACGGGCCTGACCGCCTGATGCCTGCAGACGGCGATCCGGAGCCAGATCAGCATTGACCACCACCATGCCCTTTTCCAGAGCCAGGTAGCGCACCAGCTGTAAAAAGAAGCTCTTACCGGCACCAAAGTCACCTACTACCACCTTGAAGGTGCTGCCGCCATTACAGACTCGCTCGAGCTCTTCAATCATGGCCTTAACTTCGTTTACGCGGCCTACCTGTATATGCTCCAGACCTACTCTGGGGGTAACGCCTGCGCGCAGTGACTGAATAATTGCAGCACGCTCACGAGGTCTAATTCTGGCCATTTTCAGCTCTCCTCAAGACTGTCAACTGAAGTATCCCTTGATATCAGCCTGCAAAATGTTTTTCATGTCATATGCCTGTATGAAAAAGCCTCATTTACAGGCGCGGTCTTCACTAAAGACACCTTGACATGCACGGCTGCCTGCAGACGGCACTTCCTGTCCGGCTGCACTTGAAACATTTTGTTCAGGGGGTCTAACATTATAGCCCATTTTTTCTTATCACCAGGCAAGGACTGCATGTCCTGGCGGCATTTTCACACCGGCACAACAGCGTTTCGTGACCGCCACGGAAAAATAAGGGGCAGCAGCCTTTTGGCCCTGCCCCAAAGCAAATAAGCTCAACTGACCAGTATCACAAGGAGGCGCCCGCCCATGCAGCCTCACAGCTGCCTGCGCCGACAGTGCACTGCGGCGCCTGGGCGCAGACCCGCCGCCCCGCCGCTCTGGCGCGCGCAAGGCAGCAGCCGCTGTCAAGGCGCATGAGCGCCATGCGTGACGATCAGTCGGAGATTTTCAGGAAGATTGTGCCTCTGTCAGCATCACCTGCAGCCTGGGAATCTGAGTCAAAGCGGCTGACATAGCCATGAATTTCATCGGCACGGGCCTGACTGAGCATGGTTACCAGAGACTCAGGCAGACAGATCTCACTGATGCCACTGCTGCTCTCCCCTGCAGCTGCAAGCAGACTCTTACCGGCCTGTGCAGCAGTAACGCTGTCATGCATGGCCGTGATCCTTACATCGCGTGCAAATGGGAACAGTCTTATGTACTTGCCGGCTACGCTGCTGTCCTCAAAAGCGTAGTTGGCGTTGAAGATACACAGCAGACCGTTTTTCTGGACCAGACTGTCCAGGTAACCTGCCAGACTGTCAAACTGGGCAAAAGGATAAATACTGCTGCAGTCTTTCATACCTACAGTATCAGGATGACGGCACAGCACAGTCATGGCAGTTACCATGTTGAACCTTCTTTCGTTTATGTCAGGTTCTATTCCTTTTATTCTGGCCTGCTGATCCTCGTTCATGCTCTTAAGAATACAGTTTTTAAACTCCTGAGAATCAGCAAAGGCCATACTGCCCTTAAAGCCATTGAAAGCAACATCAACGGCAAAAGTATGGAGCATGTTATCGTCTTTGAGCAGGGCAGCATCCTGAGCACTGCGGACCCAGCCGGCATACTTAACAGCATCTTTGGGATCACTTGCGAGATTTACTGCCATCTGTCGGGCACTGGCAATAGCATCAGGGCTGATATCAATGCCGCGTACACACTGATTATTAAAGAGAGTTAACAGCTCACAGGCCTCCTGCCCGCGCGAGCAGCCAAAGCTGAGAATGCATGCTTCCTGATTGACGAACAGTCCATGATCTCTGTTTAAAGCAGGCACAGAGACCCTGCTCAAATCAGCCTGCAAGGCAGTGGAACTGACAATGTCAGGTCTCAATGCAGCGCTGGTAATCAAAGCCAGGTACTGCAGGAAGGCCCACTGCACCTGATAGCGCTGAGAGCTGGTGTAATTGGACAGCTGAGCCACCTGCAGCCCGTATTCTGTCTGGGCAACAACGCTTTCAGCCCTGCTCAGTTTGCCAGGGTATCTGATGCCCGGGACTGTATCAGTACCCTTGCGTGCGGTATGGGCAGCGGCCATGTCCACCATTACAGCCGCGCTCTGGCGCACCATAAGATCGGTAAGGACGTTAACTGCTGTGTAATCAAAGTTCGATGCAAGACGGCTGAGCTCACATTCAGGCCCCTTTTCAAGTATGCCTCTGAGGCTCAGCTGCGGCAGGTGCAGTCCGGCACTGCCCGGCTCTGCTCCTGGCGCGCCATAGTGCCCTACCTCATTGAACATGCGCATCAGGCCTTTGTCATGCAAGGCAGGATACATGGACATGGCAAGAGGCAGGTTGATATCAGTAAAGTCCAGGGAGGCTGCGTTGAAGATTGCAAAGTCCTCCATGGACATGGAGGCTGAGCGGTCCATATCAATGCTCAGTCCCAGACAGGCAATACCATGACCAAGAGCAATGATTTGCTCAAAGACACTGTCACTTATCATCAGGTCAATGTTAAGCGAGGCAAAATCACTGTACTGATAATCAATAATGCAATCATCGATTACCTGAGCATACTGCTTACATCTGCGATGCATGGCGGCGTTGTACCAGCCACCATCAAGACATTCAGGGAAAGGAGGCAGGTCTTCCTGGGCTTTGAAAAGCTCTGTCTTGATAAGCTCAAAAACAGCCTGATTGAGTGCCCCGGTAACAGCTGATCCGGCACTGACAGCGCCTTTACCGCTGACGCCTTTAGCACTGACGCCATTGCCCCTTATGCCTTTGCCCCCGCAGCTGCCAGAGGCCATACCCTTAAGGCCCCTTTCGAGCAGACTCTCAGTGGCTCCGGAAATAACCGTATCTTTGTCAAAGCAGTTGACCCATGAATACCAGCTGCTGCCCATGAACACCACAATACGGGCCTGAGGCCAGAGGTCACGAAGCCGTCTTAACAGTGATGCACCCCATGGACTGATGCCAAAGGCAAGACTGCGTACCAGCAGCTGCGAGCTTACAGCCAGAGTAAAAGGACGGCCCTGAGGGCCAAAAAGTCCAGCCATGGCATCAGTATCATCAGCAAGCTGTCTTACCTGGGCATATTCAGGCCTGCGACTGGCGCTGCAGGCAGCCGCCCCGGCCCCTGCTGCGCCTGCAGCTCCGCCGGTGCTGCCGCCGCTGCAGCTGCAGTCCGGGCAGCATTCCGGGTCATCCTGACAGTCATGCCTGTCTGCGCTGCACTCATCAGAGCCTGCTGACAGGCTTTCATTCCACTTGAGCCAGCCGCTTAACAGAGCAGCAGTGCTGTTAAAGCTTATCGAGCTGGCGGTTCGGTTGAAGCTCAGATAGCCGTTGAGGCCCTCTTTCATCCTTGCAGCGCTGATGCCCAGCTTCTTGTAGAACTCAGCAAAATCCTCAGCAGCCGCAAAGCTCTCACCTGCAGCAGGCGCAGCTGCAGATGCCTCATGGTTACCACAGCTTTGGCCCTCCTGGACCTCAGGACTTACCAGCCACACTGACACTGCAGAAGGCATAATCTTCTCAAGCAGCAAGGAGGCATGGCTGCTGCCACTGTAAGAACTGTCTGAGCCCTCAGAGATTTCTTTTAACAGTGAGCTTTGAGTCTGAACATTAAAGAGCATGAAAGGCGGACAGTTCTCACGGGTCAGCAGGGCAATGAGTGACTCGTTGAGACAGAGCTGTCTGGTAATGTGGGTATGGAAGAAAAAGAAGATGAAATCAAAATGGCTGCAAATATAGGAGCAGTCCAGATCAGCCCCCTCATCAAGGGTGTAGAAATCACAGCTGTCCATGAAGCTGGCTGCAGCAAGCACACGGCTGTCTGAAGCAGCCGAGTTGTCATTGGCCTTATGCACGGCATCAGGCTCATCCTCTGGAGCTCCCGGTGCCTGACAGAGCACCTGACAGACATCATCAAGAGCAAAGCGCACCTGTCGGGCCAGCATGGCAGGCAAGGACAGCAGACGGTTATATGAAGAGCCTTGCAGCATATCTCCTGCAGTGCCTGACTTGCTGTTCTGACTGAAGCCGTGACTGATGCGGTTATCACTTACAGACTGGGCAGCCAGACTGTCACTGTTAAGTACCAGAATCTTGATTTTCACTGATCTGTTTCCTTTTGCGGGCACCATCTGGAGCGCCAGAACTACAGCTGTTAACCGTATCTGTACGAGTACATGGTGCTCTGACTATCCTCAATGCTTTCATGTTATCTGACCATCAGAGCACATGGTAGTGACTGATACAAATAACGAGGGCCCTGTCCCGTTTCAGAACAGAGCCCCAGATATGGCTATGGCCATGACCCTCGCCGTACATGTTCCATGTCGGCCATGGCCCCAGGCCATGGCACACAGACCATGGCACTGCCATGGCAAGTGACAGACCGGCAGCAGCCGGTGCGGTCGGGAGGATTACTGCTTGCGTGTTGCAGCGATCAGTACCCACTCCTTTTCATTCTTTGTGTAGTCGATGGTGAAGTCCTTTGAGTAGGCGTCGATGACTTCCTGAGCCTGGCTGTCAAGAATACCAGACAGTGCAAGGCGGCCGCCCGGGGCACACAGAGAGGCAATCACAGGCTCAAGCTCAGCCAGAGGACCGGCCAGAATATTGGCCACTACAACAGGACACTGAGGCACGCCACTGCTGTCACCCTCAAAAAGCTCAAGACGATCAGACACATCATTGCGCTGAGCGTTGTCACGGCTGGCCAGAATGGCCTGAGGGTCAATATCGATACCGTAGGCCCGGGCAGCACCAAGCTTGAGGGCGGCAATGGCCAGCACGCCTGATCCGCAGCCAAAGTCCACTACCTCACGGTCCTTTAACTCATCGCCAAGGGAGTCAAGGAAGCCAAGGCACATGTGAGTAGTAGGATGTGAGCCGGTACCGAAAGCCAGACCAGGATCAAGCACTACGCTGATGCCTTCTTCGATGGTGCACCATGAAGGGGTAATCCACAGATTCCTGCCGCACTTAATTGGCTTGAAGTTTTCCATCCAGGCACGTACCCAGTCTCTGTCCTCAAGATCATGGGCAGCAATTGGATAGTGGTCGCCATAAAGCTGCGAGAGATAGGAAACTACAGGATCGGTGTCAGTACCCTTCTCAAACAGTCCAATAACACGGGTATTAGGCCAGACGCGCTGCTCACCTGGTTTTGGCTCCAGAACAGGATCGTCTTTAGCGTCCTCAAAGGTTACGGAAACTGCTCCCAGAAAGAACAGAATATCGGAAACCTCTTCTGACTTCTCACCATCGGTGATAAGGGAAACCTGTTTCCATTGCTGATCTGTAGTCATATAAACCTCAAAGTAAGGGCCCGTCCGGGCCCTGAATGAAAAATCTGTTCGGGCTGCCCCTGCAGCCCCGGCTGCCGCTGCCGCCCCTGCCGTGCATGCAACCGGGCGGCCGTCTGGACATACCGGGCCCAGGCCTGCTGGCGCGATGCTAGGAGCCGTTATCGTGAATGTATGGCATTGGCTCGATTTTAAAAGGAGTACTCAGCGGAACCTCGTTCTCGCCCTGAGCATAGTTGTTTTCAATGAACTTGCTCAGACGCTGGTGGAGAAAACGGCTCTGGTCACCTACATCGCACAGGTAGAGCTTGTTCACACTGTCTATGAGCATTTTGTTGGGCACCAGCGAGTTGAGAGTGGTCTGGGACACCAGATCCATGTTGACAACCTGGATATAAAGCCAGCTGCCATCCTCCTCAACATCGGAAATATTACTGATACCCCCAAGGGCGCGCAGCCATGCAAGAAGCACCAGCTCCGGTGAACTGTTGGCGTTAAGAGCATAACCGGTGGCTATGTTACGCAGCTTGCGGCGGCGGTCCAGAATACTGTCACGCTTGAGTACCATGGAAAGCTCAATGATCACGCATGGCAGCAGTACTGCAAAGCCGACCAGCACTCCGAAATTGCTGTTATCCATGCTGAAGAAGCTGCGGGCTTCGTTGTAGTTCAGATCAGGCAGGTAGAGGTTTTCTACAGTAGTAATGGCCGGTATCTGCATGTAGTACGAAAGCAGGAAACAGCACATGCCTGTTATAAGCAGGGCACCAAAGGCTCCCGGAAAGAAGATAAGCAGCAACAGCAGCGTCAGTGAGACGCAGGTGCCTATTGAGCTGGTCATAATGCAGATTACTACCAGCAAGGTAAGAAAGAGTTTGACGTGGGAGCGGGTAAACAGTGATCTGAAGAAAATGGTGGCTGGCAGAGCGAAGATATTGCACACAATGACTGTGTTAACAAAAGAGGTAACCATGCGGCTGTGATAGCTTACAGAGACCAGATTGCCCAGCAAGTCATGCATGCCCAGAGACTGCAGCAGTATGTAAAGAGGCACATAGATTACCGAAAGCAGACCGTCACCAAAGGTCCCCTCCATGGTATAGAGCACGAAGACATCAATCTGCCTGACAATGAAAGATACGGAAATCATGGTGCTCAGAGGCAGCCCTGCCACGAAGAACAGGGTAACAATCATGCGCCTTGTATGGTTGCTAAAGCCGTCCTCCTCCATTGAGTCATAGGGGAAGAGCGCCAGCAGCGACGACACTGCCATCAGCACGCACACAATGGGGCTGTCAAGAATTTCCGGCAGATGAGCCGGCAGTAACATCAGGGAGAGCACATAGACAGTGGTTACCGTTGCCAGCTGAAAGACCCGGTCAAAGGCAGGCACCACCATGGCCACTGCAATGACAAAGAGGCCAGGAAAGAAGATACGTGCGGTCAGCAGCAGCACCTCGCGCTGACTTGCATCGAGCCCCGGAGAGGTAGCCGGACTTAAAGCCCAGGTGCAGATAGCCAGCATCATCAGCGGCAGAAGGATCAGAATACTTCTCTGCTTGTAGGTATAAGGCTGAAAAATTCCCAAGTCGCCCTCTCACAATGCCGGACCATAACCACCCCCCACATACATAAGCTCAGCATGGCACGGCACGGCACGGCAAAGCACTGCACAGCACAGATCCGTCTCATGATGACCTGGCTGCGCTGCAGCCCTCTTTACCCGGAGCCCGGCTGTCCGTCAGCAGCAGCTGATACCACAAGCAGCAGACGCGGCAACGCGGCAGAGCCATTCCAGCAGCAGTCAGCAGTTACAGCATATGCTGATTCAGCTGCAAATAAGCTGAATAATCAGGGGATATCGCAAGGCCGCTGCCCCAAGGCGGGCACAGCAGCATACTGATGATATTCATCAGAATATGGGCATTATAGCAAAAGGGCTGCACTCGCCTGTGATTTCAGCGCCAGGTGCCCCAGCCCCGACAACCTCAATTGCTACCGCCCGCAGCCGCAGCCGCAGCCAGCAGCGTGGGAAGAACAGATAGGATGGAATGGGATGGAATGGGATGGGATGGGATGGGATGGGATGCTGTACGATGAGGTTAAGCTGAGGCCGACTCAATGCTTTGATGCTTGAGCTGAGATGCCATGCATGCTTTATATACAGTAACAGAAGCTATCAGGATGAGGGTATGGATGGCTGCAGCGTAGCTGCTGCCCGGGACGGGCTGGACCGCAGGGCCAGACCGGCCCGGATGAGGTGGGATTTGTGGGAAGTGCAGATGCGACAAAGCCCGCTGAGTTCATACTCAGCGGGCTTTGTCAGGAAAAATTAAGCCTGGCGATGACCTACTCTCACACAATCGTACGTTGCACTACCATCGGCGTAACTGCATTTCACTTCTGTGTTCGGAATGGGGACAGGTGGGACTACAGCACTATGGTCGCCAGACAAATCTGTATTTAAAAATGTTCAGTACAAGCTCTGTGCTTAACTCTTTTCTATCTAATGGTTA
>NZ_JALKIK010000008.1:0-136921 GCF_023050955.1 Anaerobiospirillum sp. NML120511 | reverse complement strand
CATGCTGATTTGCCTGTATACAAGGCTTTTCGTCATAACTTAAAACAACAATGTTTTCATCATCATCTTCTGTCACTTTGCAGAGCGCTCTATGAACACTGGTAATCTTAGCCTCATAGTCGCGATCAGTACTGAAGCAGTAAGAGCCAGATGGACGCCTTGCTATGCCGTGTTTTTGGCAGAACCTGCACATAGTTGACGGTGATACCTTCTTAACTGCTGCAAGGCCATCAATTGTCCAGAAGTCAGATGAACTGATTGAATCTCTGGCATGGTCGAACTCATCAAGGGATTTTATGTAATCAGGGCTTGTGAAGCAGAGCCCCCTAATCTCCTCAATAGAGTCAGTACTTAAAGAAGGTGGACGACCTGATCGTGGACGGTCACGTAAACCGTCAACGCCATGCTCTATGTATCTGCTAAGCCACCTTCTAATAAATTGTCTTGATTTTGAAGTAAGTCTGGATAATTCACAAATTGTTTTGCAGCGCATTGCGCTAAGAACAATGGTACAACGTTCTTTAATAGCTTGCCGGTCAATCCTCCTTGAAGTGGCCTGCTGAATACTGGCAAGTTCCTCAGGATTTAGTTTCAAACGGGATTTTACTTGCTGTAAAATCGTTCCTGGCTGCTTATGCAGGGCATGGGCAGCCTGTGAGTCAGGGCATTCTATTGTTTTCATAAGCCCTGATTCTACTATATATTTACAAATTACGATACGATTTTACTGCTAGTACTCAGTGGGTCAAAACTTTTGAAATCTGATATTAGATAGCACTGGGCAATGCAGGAAAGATCTGGCAAGCGCTCTCAGGCGCAGTTGGGAGAATGCCCAAAAGCCCATGGCGTCAGAGGCGGATCCAGTAAGTGCACTGCATTGCGCTGAAGTGTACGATACTGCCATATCATATAGTAACGTATTGACGTTTAATACGCGTCTTCGGGGGGAAAGGCCCCTGAAAATATACACTGGATTGACCTTTGACTTTGCTATATTCACAATTTGACAAAAATGCCCTGTGAAACTGGCAGGCATTTGCTAATATCAGACAGTTGTACGGTTTATGCTCAGTTCAGCTTCGCAGCAGGCCTTGTACGGCCGTCTTAGAGTCATGCAGTTCATGGCAATTGCATCTGCAGCTGATCTGCATGCCATTACCTTGTGCATTGTGACTCTTCTGCTGTAGTGGCAGGAGCGGGATGAATATGCGGGGGTATGTGGTCTTTGAGCTTGCCGAACCTGTTGTCTGAAAAATCCTGTCAGGTCTGGGCCGGTGGCCTTGTTGCTCCAGGGAGCTGACCCTTTTTTCAAGTGTTGGGCTGCCCTGTGATCTGCTGTCGGCTGGTATCAACTGTCAGGAGTAATATGACAGACATTGGGCATCGTGCATCAGGCATGAGGCATCCTGCATCAGCATAATGCATCATGCTTTTGCTTTGCGATGTCAGGCAGTGGCCTTTATCCCGGGCTTTTGCCCGTATTTGATGATGTACCTTGCGGGTCTGGGACTGTGATGTGTTAAGGGGAGTGTTATGACCGCTTTATCAGGACAAGCTTTAGTGGGAGACATTGGTGGAACCAATGCCCGTCTGGCCATCTGCAATCTGGCTGACGGCACTTTATCTGATCCTATTATCTATTCGGCTCTGGAGAATGACTCCCTCGAGTCTGTTATCCACAAGTTCCGTCAGGATACCGGTGCCAAGTTCTCGGCTGCCTGTATTGCCATTGCCTGTCCTGTAGATCAGGACTACATCAAAATGACCAACAATCCATGGGAGTTCTCCAAGGCTCAGCTCAAGGAAAACCTCGGTCTTGAGACTCTGCTGGTTATCAACGACTTTACCGCCATGTGTATGTCTGTTACCTGCCTTGATAAGAAGTCCATGGTAAAGATTGGTGAAGGTGAGCCTGTTGCTCATGCTCCTGTCGCTGTATACGGTGCCGGTACCGGCCTTGGTGTTGCTCATCTGATTAAAAACGGTAATCGCTGGATTCCACTGTCTGGCGAGGGTGGTCACGTTGATCTGGCTCCGGCCAACATGTCTGAAGACATGATTCTCATTGCTCTGCGTGCCCGTATTGGTCACGTCTCTGCTGAGCGTGTGCTTTCCGGACCTGGCCTGCTCAATCTCTATGAAGCCATTGCCATGCGCAATGAGCGTCTGAGAACAGGCCTTACCCCTGCAGACATTACCGCTTCTGCCTTAAGCGCCAATCCTGATCCTGACTGCTTAGAGGCTTTAAGCACCTTCTGCCGCCTCATGGGCCGTTTTGGCGGTAACCTGGCTCTTACCCTGGGCACCTTTGGCGGTGTTTATGTTGCCGGTGGCGTAGTTCCACGCTTCCTTGAATTCTTCAAGAACTCCAAGTTCCGTGAGGCCTTTGAAGACAAGGGACGTTTCAAGAGCTACCTCTCCCGCATTCCAACCTATGTCATCACCGAGCCTAAGGCCGGTTTGATGGGCGCTGCAGCCACCCTGCGTCAGGAGCTTGGTGCCGTACTGTAAGCAGTTACGAAGTCAGCTAATCTGACATACAGGCATAAGCGCAGCACTAAGGTGCTGTGCCCTGAGGGGCCTCCGATCGCAGATCGCAGGCCCTTTGTCATTGATGGTGCCTTTATTTTTCCAGTCCATATCGAGCCAGAGCTCTTTCAGTCCATCACTCAGGGCTTTGTTCTGTGGCATGTCACTGCTATCTGCCCGGCGCGATTCAGGTGGCATGTACCCGGACACGAGGCACTGCCATGTGCCGGGGCATTATTCCCTGTCATGAGCCGGGACAAGAGGCACTGCCATGTGCAGGGACATTATTCCCTGTCATATGCCGGGGCGTGATTCAGGCCCATGCTTAATGATCATGCCCTATGGGCAGGGGGCATGACTATGTACTGGAGCGTAGTTCCTGTCGCTGGATCTTGCCCATGATTTATGACCATGGTTTTGTCTGTTCGGGAGATAGCCATGATTTTCAGGCGAGATTCATATTCCTGTCTGCAGGCAAGGCTAATCTGGCTTGCATAGTGCATCTGTAGCAATGCACCCCAACTGACGCCATGGTGCAGCACGCCAGTGACTGCACTGACAATGGCAGTGCCGGGCTGAAGCACAGCAGTGCCTGTCTTATCTACATGACACAGGTGCTGTGATTGTTTTTCAGTCCCTCAGTGGCCGGCTGCCCGGATAGAGCTCTGTGCTTTCTGGCAGGACTTTATTTCGGGATTTCTGGCAATATTTTCCTGACAGCTCTGTCTGTTCCGGCAGGATTTTGCCGCTCTGGCCTGGTTATGGTGCTGGTACAGTTTGTCATTGTTTTTGTCCTAATTTTGGACAGTATGACCTGCTGTATCATTGTCAGTGGCTGTCTGCAGGCGGCCATGGTATCAGAGCAGGTCTGTATACGTAATCCCTATGAGCCACACGAATTTTTGTGCTGTATCTTGGGTGCATGTGCCAGATCAATCTGCATCTGGTATCAGGGTGCATTGCGACGACAATAAGTCTTTTAGCAGAGGTGATAATCTCATTGAGAAAATTTGCCTTTGAAAAACAGGCCTTTATGTCGCTACCATATGCAAGATCGATCAATAGTTCCACGAGGAGAACATCATGAGCTCAATTACCGGTATGAACAGCAACTTCGGTTTCGAGGCTTTAAGCGTTGCCATGACCAAGCGTGCTACCGAGGCTCAGGGCCAGGCCGCTTTAAAGATGCTTGAGAGCACCGCTCAGTCCGTACAGCAGATCAACGCTTCCGCTCCATCTGCTGGTGGCCGTGTTGGCAGCAACATCGACGTTCGCGCCTAAGAATTATTTTTCAGAAGCACAGCAGTGACTGTGACTTGCTGAACTAAGATACGAATTATTTAAAACCCTGTTACAGACGGTTATAATCCGTGCAGTAACAGGGTTTTTTGTTTCTGTAATCCCCAAAATCAGGCCGGGCAAAGGCTCGATCAGCCCAGCGCCAAAAACAGGCCGGGCAAAGGCAAGATCAGCCCAGCGCCAAAAACAGGCCGGGCAAAGGCAAGATCAGCCCAGCTCCAAAATCAGGCCGGGCATGGGCTGACGGGCAGTGCCTTGCGGCTGGTCAGTACAGGGCCGGGCAGGGGATGAAAAGCTGCCGGGCGACTGGCTGGCAGGTTTGCGGGCTGTTGGGGGCAGGGGCGGCGATTCGTTGCACGGGGCATGGAACTTTTATTTGCAAGTTGAGGTGAGGCAGTGGCGGTTAAGAACGGATTTAAGCTGGTGGCTCCATTTGATGCGGCTGGTGACCAGATTGAGGCTATAGCACAGCTGGTAGATGGCATTGAAAAGGGGGACAGGGCTCAGACCCTGCTTGGTGTTACCGGATCGGGCAAGACCTTTACCATGGCCAATGTCATTGCCAGACTTAACCGTCCTACCATGATCCTGTCGCATAACAAGACTCTGGCCGCCCAGCTTTACGGTGAGATGAAGGAGTTCTTCCCTCATAATGCTGTTGAGTACTTTGTTTCCTACTATGACTATTATCAGCCTGAGGCTTATCTGGCAGCTACTGATACCTTCATTGAAAAGGATGCCAAGGTCAATGACCACATCGACCAGATGCGTCTGAGCGCCACCAAGGCTCTGATGGAAAGACGCGACACTGTAGTAGTGTGCTCGGTATCAGCTATCTACGGTCTGGGTGAACCAGAAACCTACCTCAAGATGATGCTCCACATCTCCCGTGGAGAGCAGATCAGCCAGATGGAAATTGTAAAGCGTCTGGCTGCCCTGCAATATGTTCGTAATGACATTGATTTTTCCCGTTCCACATTCAGAGTTCGTGGTGATGTCGTCGATATTTTCCCGGCTGAATCTGATGGCTATGCCATACGAGTTGAGCTCTTTGATGATGAGATTGAGCGTATTTCCCGCTTTGATCCTCTGACCGGTCATATCGAATGTGAGCTGCCACGTATCACCATCTTCCCTAAGACCCACTATGTAACTCCACGTGAGATTCTGCTCAGAGCCGTGGAGGAGATTAAGGTCGATCTCAAGGAGCGCTGTGACTACTTCTACAATGAGGGCAAGCTTCTTGAGGAGCAGCGTATCCGTGAGCGTACCCAGTACGACATTGAGATGATCAATGAAGTGGGCTACTGCTCAGGTATCGAAAACTACTCACGCTACCTCACGGGAAGAAAGCCAGGTGAGGCTCCGCCATGTCTTTTTGACTATCTGCCTGATGATGGTCTGCTCATCATTGATGAGTCCCATGTAACTGTTCCTCAAATCGGCGCCATGTACCGTGGTGATCGCTCCCGTAAGGACAATCTCATCCAGTTTGGCTTCCGTCTGCCTTCAGCATACGATAACCGTCCGCTCAAGTTTGAGGAATTTGCCCGCATGCAGCCTCAGACTATCTACGTATCTGCTACCCCGGCCCAGTATGAGGTTGATCTGTCCTCTCAGGTGGTAGAGCAGCTTATCCGACCTACAGGACTGCTCGATCCTGTTATTGAGGTCAGACCGGTAGCTACTCAGGTTGACGACGTCATGTCTGAAATCAGAAAGAGAGCTGAGGCAGGTGAGCGTACTCTGGTTACTACCCTGACCAAAAAGATGGCCGAGGAGCTGACATCATATCTTACTGAACATGGTCTGAGAGTACGTTACATGCACTCAGATATTGATGCTGTAGAGCGTATGGACATCATCAGAGATCTGCGTCTTGGTGAGTTCGATGCTCTCATCGGTATTAATCTGTTAAGAGAAGGTCTGGATATTCCTGAGGTGTCCCTGGTAGCTGTGCTTGATGCTGACAAGGAGGGCTTCCTGCGTTCGACCCGTTCCCTTATTCAGACCGTAGGTCGTGCGGCCCGTAATGTTAAGGGCATGGCCATTTTCTATGCTGACAGGATCACAGACTCCATGCAGCAGACCATGGACGAAACCAGTCGTCGTCGTTCTATTCAGGACAAGTTCAACAAAGATCACGGCATAGAGCCAAAGCAGATTAAAAAGAAGATTGTTGACGTCATGGAACTGGCCATCAACAGCTCCGAGGTCTTCAAGGTACCTGATGAAGAGCGCATGATGCCATCAATGAACCGCCGTGAGTGGGAGCAGGAGCATGGCCTGGACAGCCTCAATGGCACCTCCCGTAAGGGCAAGGGCGGCCGTGGTGCTGCTGCAGCCGAAGGCCTGGACGCAGCCCTTGAGCTCGATGACGCCCGTGAGATGGCTGTTGATCTCATGCTTGCCGGCAGCCGTGCTGCCGCTGAGTCTGCAACAAAAGGCAAAGGCAAGGGCCGCCGCAGCACTGCAAAGGGAGCTAAAGGCACTCCTCCTGGCGCAACTGCCAACAGCACCGAGCGTAAGGTCTTTGATCTGGAGCTGCTTTCAAAGCTCAGTGAGAAGTCTGTAAACGAGCTGATGCGCGATCCTGTGGCATGTCGCTACCTGCCTGAGGCTCAGGTACTGACAAAAGAGATAGACTCCATTCAAAAGGCCATGCTGGAGCTCGTTCATGAGCTCAAATTCGAGGAGGCAGCCGTACTGCGCGACCGCATGCGCACCCTCGAGAAAATCATGATGCTCATGCCAGGACGTGACAGCGAATTACCAGTATAAGCACCCATCCCCGGCAACAGCCTCAGCCCATCCGCTTCATGACCAGCCCTGCATTGTCCTGCCCGGCGCTGGACGGCGCAGTGCGGCTGGTCGCAGCAGAGCAGACACGGCGGCTCTGTGAGCAGAGCATAAACACAAAAGGCATCTGTATAAGATGCCTTTTGTACGTTAAGACTTAGAGAGCAGCTGCCTGCTGCAAACTGCCAGCTGGCTGCAGGCCTGCACTCTGGTGAGCCGGGGCTGCCATGGCTACAGGTTCATGCAGCGCAGGCAGTGCCATCAGGACCTTCAATGCCGCCTGGATATCAATGCTGCCTTGATATCAATGCCATGGGCATGGATAAATTCGGGGCTGGGCGCAGCGTGGAGTGTTGCGCAGCAGACAGCCGGGCTCTGGTTTCCTGCGAAGATGGCCTGCCAGGGCAGAGGCCGTGGCTTATTTTACTGAGAGGCTGACCGGGCAGTTGTCGTCATCGGTGGCTTCGGCAGGCAGGGCCTTACCGTGCATGAGGCCGTAGATAATGATCATGCTGCGCTCGAGCTGCTCGGCAACAACTTCGACGCTTTCGTCGTCAAGCTCACATTCGGTATCAACATTGGCTATCTCATTGAGCATCTCAACGTTTTCATTGAGCATGGTATTACGCAGCGGATAGTCTTCCTGAACAATGGAACCGGCAACTGGCCTGCTCTCACAGCAAAGGCCCAGGTTAAAGCCATAGGCAAGGTCAGAAATGGCCTGCAGCAGTTTCTTTGGACTGCTTTCATCCTTGCCAGGGATGAAAAGACTGAGCTTTTCATTTTCCAGCTCTCTTTCCAGTTCTATGGCCATGGTAGTAAAGGTGGCTATGCCGGTACCGGAAAAGCGGGTACCGCCGTTGAGGATGTTTACCGTAAGCTCCAGACTCTTTGGGTCAGAGGAGCTGTGACCACGGCTGATAAGGCCCAGCACGAATCCCTGAACGCAGGCGATGGACTCTTCAAAGCCGGCAGCTGCAAAGCTCTTATGGATTTTCTGGTAGAGTTCGTTCTTTTTGAGTTCCTGCATGGATCAAGGCTCCTTGGGCATATCCCCTGTCGGTAAAGTACTATTGGGCCATGAGATTAGCATATGCTGTCATCAAGGGCAAAAGCCCTGTAAACTGTCCACCGCAGGACAGCCCTGACAGCCCGGTAAGCCTGTCAGTTATTCCTGCCTGGCAACTAATCTCATAACCGGCCGGCATCAGCAGTATGGCCACACGGCACGGCCAGGCAGCGCGGCCTCGCGGCATGGTAATGCCGGGACTATGGTTCAGCCATGGCAGTTGCAGGACCACTTTCATCATGGAGCAGGCTGCACATAAGCTCATGTGAGTTAGTCGTGAAGTCTTGAGTATTTAGCCTTGCTCACAGCACAGGCCTGTGAGCCTTACTTCAGCATAACTGTATGACTGTCTGCAGCACATAATCTGGAGGGGTTGGCCAGAAAATAAGCTGCACAGGTTTCAGTTATTGCTTTGCTTTATTGTTTGTAAAGTATCTCTTATGTCACGACTGAAATATCTGCCGGGCGCAGCGGAGATTAGTGCAGCTCATGCGACACAGCAGTATGGATTGTGGATGGACGGCTCTTCCTGGCATACCTGAGATTGACTGGAGTTCAATCAATTAAGACAGGCAAATATCAGCTCCAGGGAGTAAGCTTTGTCATTAGAAGGCGGCTGTGCCGTGTGCAGACGTGGGGGCCGTGCAGATAAGGCATGGCAGGCATCAGGAACAGTGACTGCTGCTGGCAAAGGCAGTGCAAAGGCAGTGGTACATATCCGTGGAAATGGGCAGGTGGTGAAGGACGGTACGGACGTTAATGGTGGTATGGACGGGACGGACGTGAATGGTGGTGTGGACGGGACGTACAGGAATTGCGGGATGGACGCGATTGGCTGGACGGCCGTAATGGAATAAAAATGGAAAGAAATGTGCCAGAGCTGGTAAGCACCGGTATTAAGTAAGATGGTTGTCAGGGTGGGAATAAAAAGGGATATTACCGGACTGTGCCGGTAAAACGAAAATCATATTTTGTTGTCGGGTACCCTGGTGGGTACTGAAAAATACATGACCCGGCAGGGATGCCGGGGCACTACTTATTCGGGCTGAACCTCCCGAATCAAGTGAATATCTGAAGAGCCGCTCGACAGCTCTGCAATTCCTCAGTTTGTTGATCAGGACCTGCAGTCAAAAGCCAGGCCACTGCAAAAAGTACAAGAATAATTTAAATGCGTCCCGAAGAACGCTGCTTTTTTAGTGATCTGGGAACTGCTGTTACTTTTAATGTTATGTCATTAAAAGATGGGCAGTGTATCTTCTTACAAGTCGGCCAGGTAAGTACAGGAAGAAATCTCCAGCTCTGCTGGAGCTGCATATGCCTGTAACAGGCTGGGCAGATGCAAATGCTTAGTGCTGATCACCTGTAACGGACAGCCTGTTTATCCGGATATGCATATCTTAACCGGCCTTATTAATGAGCTCATATTATCAAAAGAAAAACTCTCTTGATAGATACTAAAAAGTACCTGCCAGCAACAGCTTATGACTGGCTACATGGTGTTCCCTGAAACTGTCAGCATGCCATGGCCGCCCGTACGGGACCTTGACCTGGTGGCGGTGTTTTTCAGGAGCAGAAGAAGTGGCCAAAATTTTTGTCTGAAAATTCTGCCAGGCACCATTTTAGAGCATTGCCCTGTCTGAAATCACAGACAAAAGGCATAAAATGGCTTTTCTGCCATCTTTTTGTACCTGGCTGTTCCTGACAAAAATACAGCTTTTGCATGGTCCCAAGGGCAGGGCCGCTCTGGGGCACCTGCAGCTGTCGTCTGCATTTATCTGAACAGTGGGATGTCCTTGCTTTTAGCCCAGCTCACCAGCCTTAACATGAGTCCTGACAGGGAGGGATATAAGCCGGGCAAATAAAAGTACAGAACCATGGTAAGTCAGGGGATCGAGCGTATTCAGGGGCTTCATGGGATTCATGGGGTTCAGCGTATTCACGGGATTCAGGGGATAAAGACAGAGGCATGGTCCGGGTTGTTACAGTACATATTGTGTGGCCGGACGTATTGAGTGACAGGACAGGGGTGGGCCTGTAGCCTTTCCTTGAGCATGAATGATGAGTCGATCCTGTGCCGATCCTGTGATGGCCCAGAGCCTTAGCTCTTCGGGGGATGCTGGGATGGTAGCTGTACCTGCAGTTGCATATGCGCCTGTTCGTAAATTCTGTATGGGCTTGCTGTATTGAGGTCCTTGCGACTGCTGGGCAGCCGGGCGCCGGGAATAAGGACGGCCTACTGGGATTTGCCATTTTGGTGGGCTCATTGGCAAGTGCCCTGGCCCCTGGCTTAAGGGCAAGTGCCGTGGCCGGGGCAATGTGCGGGGCAGCGGATGAGGATGGGGGCCAGTGGTCTTCTGGTCACTTATTGGGCCATGAGGCAGCGGGCTGTTTTGGGATTGTGGCGGCTGTGAGTGTGGGCTCGGGCGCAAATAGGGGGTGGTGGGGGGATCACAAATGGCTGATTTGTGCTGACTGGAGACATTGAAAGGGATAAAAAGTTTTGAAAAAATGCGGCCGTGAGGCTTGCAAGTCTGTATAATAAAGCACTTTTGTCTAACCAAGAGAGCTCTTTGAAATATGCATCCAATGCTTAATATTGCACAGCGTGCAGCTCGTGCAGCAGGTAATGTCATTGCCCGCAAAATCGATCAGGGTGGCTTTTCCGTAGAGGAGAAGCGTAAGGATGATCTGGTTACTGATGTCGATCGTGAGTGTGAAAACACCATTTCATCAATGCTGTTAAAGTCCTATCGCGATCACGCCATTCTCGGTGAAGAGGGTGGTTTACAGGGCAACAAGGACTCAGAGTACGTCTGGGTTATTGATCCTATTGATGGCACTACCAACTTTGTTAAGGGGCTCCCTCACTGTGCAGTTTCCATCGGTCTGCAGCACAAGGGACGTACCATCGTGGGTGTAGTATTTGATCCTTTCCGCGATGAGATGTTCAGCGCTGCCCGTGGCGAAGGTGCTTCCTTAAATGGCACCCGTATCCGTGTCGGTCAGCATAAGACCATCGACGGAGCCATTGTGGGCACTGCTTTCCCAACCCGCTACCGTGAGCGTCTTGACGCCTACATGGAGCTCTTCACCCGCCTGATTAACCAGTGTGCCGACGTTCGTCGCAGCGGCAGCGCCAGCCTCGATCTGTGCTACGCTGCCTGTGGCCGTTATGATGCCTACCTCGAGCAGGGCCTCAAGCCATGGGACTTCACTGCAGGCGAACTGATTCTGCGCGAGTCCGGTGGTATCGCCACTGACTTTGCCGGTGGTCCTGGCTTTACCAAAAGCGGTAACATTGTCTCCGGTAACCCTCAGATCGTACAGAATCTGCTGGCCAAGGTGTGTGATGCTCCAAACCTGCCAGGCATTCTGCGCTAAGCATTAGCATTACCTGCAAGATAACAGTTAAAACAAGGCCATATGATAAACATATGGCCTTAGTTATTTCCGGGCCTGGTAAAAGCTCTCCAGATCACATGAGCGGGCGCTGCCAGTCCGCATTTCAGACACTTTAATCCGCCTCGCTGCTGCTGCCGGGCGTTGTGCGGCAGGCAGGCGTTGTGTTGCAGCCATGCGTTGTGCTGCAGCAAGGCATTGTGCGGCAGTATGACTCTGTGCAGATAACCGTTTACGGGCCATAAAGGCGCCAGTACGGCCGGCAGCCATGGTACCAGCTGTGCGCCGCTGCGGTCGTGGCCGTGAGGCTGAGCCGGTGCCACAGTGCCTGTGACGCGTTGCCTGGGCTGAGCGGCCGTGGCCGTAAGGCTGGGGATGATGCCACGAGGGCGGTGCCTCCTGGTGGGGCCAGGTTTGAAAACGTTTGTTCTGTGGCGGTCAGTCGTGACGTTACGGTTATGAAAAAAGGGAGGCTCCTTGCGGGGCCTCCCTTTTCTGTTTCAGGCGCTCACGGCCTCAGGGCCGGAGCGCTGTTTTATTTGCCTGAGGGGCAGACTTGCCATCAGTTGTCGGACTTGTCCTTGAACTGCTGGTAGCCCTGGCTTAATGAGCGGGCAAAGTCGTCCTCATCCTTCTTTGTTTCCGATGGGGCTGCAAGGAAGCTGGCAAATGCCTCCATGTCCTTGCGACGGCTTTCTTCCTCATCAGCCTCGGCGTCAGCCTGGGCCTGCACCTGAGTCTCGGCCTGATTGTCAGACTGAGTCTCGACCTGAGTTTCGGCCTGAGGCTGATCACCGTCCTGGTCCATGGATGGAGCCGGGTACTGGACCTGGTCCTGGCCCTGTGCATGTTCAGCGGAGCTGACAGCTTCGCTTTCGGCTTCGCTGTTCGCGGCGCTGGCTGACTCGCAGCTGGCGTCGCAGTCGGCAACAGTGCTGGCGTCGCTGGCGACGTCGGTGTCGGCGTCGGTGTCAGCATCGCTGTCAGACTGTGGCTTGCGGCGCAGCTGAGCTGGCAGGGCATTAATAATAGCTGAGGTTACCGGATGCTCAACTGGCTGCTCTGCAGTCTGCTCATCTGCCTGAGCGGCAAACTGATCGGCTGGAGCGCTGGTCTGCTGGTCGGCGGCGCCGTTGTCAGCGTCATTGCTGTCAGCTTCGCGGCTGCCGTGAGTCAGTGATTCAGGCAGGTCGTCAGTGTCAACGTCAGACAGAGCCTCATCATAGTCAAAGGAGCTTGCGGTGATGGATCTGAACTTGGCAGCAATAATGTCCTCACGGTCATCGCCGGCATCTGCTGGAGACGGGGCCATGCGTGGGCTGTCAATTAAGGTGCTGTCCAGAACTGAAGCATCGTCAAAGCTGGAGACAGTTTCGGTGATGGCTGAACGGATGTTGCGGGTGCGGGCATCCTGATCAAGCTCTTCAGTATTGTCATCACGCATTACGCGGGCGTAACGGGCAGACAGACGATCCTTGCGATCAGCTGACCAGAAGTCAGAGACGCGGCGGGACTTCTCATATGGGCTCTCATCTGGCACCACCTCATCAGAGGTGTCGTCAGCATCTACTTCCTCATAGACCTGAGAAATGTGTCTGCGACCACGTGGCTGCTCTTCAGTGCTCTGACCCTGGCCATCGGCCGGGGCGGCTGGAGCAGCGCCTGCACTGGCAGCGCCAGCTGCTGCGGCACTGTCATCTGAAGTGTCACAGCTGACCTGATCCTGAGCACCTTGCCAGTCATTAAGGCCTGAAGCCTGATCGCTCATGCCTTTGCCCTTGCGCTGCTTCTGAGCACGCTCCTGCTTGCGGGTCTTGCGTGGACGTCCGTCATCGCTCTCACCCTCGAGCTCATCAATAAAGGAGCTCTGATGGGCGGCATTGAGCATGTTCTCCAGATCATCACTGGCAACAGGCTCATTGCGTTCGCGGCGGCTACGGCCAGCGCGGCCCTCCTGACCCTCAGCATTTAATGCCGGCAGCTCGTCAGAGCCGGCCTCACGCTCGTCACGCTCGCGTTCCTGACGTCGGGAGCGACGGGAGCGACGACCATCTTCCGGAGCGTCAAGCTCATCTTCGCCACGCTCACGACGGCGCTCGGAGCGACGGCTTTCGCGACCGGCCTCACGGCTGTCAGCATCGGCCTCTTCACGCTCGGCGCGGTTGCGCTCACGACGGCTGCGACCTGAGCCATCAGCGCGCTCCTGGCGTTCACCACGTTCAGCGCGCTCGCGGCGATCGCTGCGCTCGGCAATGGTTTCATCAGCGCTGTCGCCGGCGTCAGCCAGGTCTTCGCACTGGGCGCTGTTCTTCTGCACTGGCAGTGGCAGGCTGGCGCGGGCGCGTGCCAGCTGGGCCTTTTCACGGCCACGTGGATCGAACTCACCAGGCTGGGCAGCCTCTGGCTGTGGACGTGAGTTGAAGTGCTGGTCCATCATGGCCTGGGCATCTTCATCAGCCATGCTCAGAGCGGCTTCACAGCACTCAACACGCAGGGCTGCATGCAGACCACCGGCGCGCTCAGCCTTGACGAAGTCGGCACCGCAGTCGCAGTCACGATCTTCATGCTCGATGCTGAAGATAATTTCTACAGGGGCAGGCTCGCTTATGGTAGCAACCTCAGCACAGACGGTAGCCTCCTGCAGACCACCAGTGGTTTCAGCCTTGCGGAACTCACGGCCTTCCTCAAAGGTACGGGCAGTGATGTCACCGGCAAATGGAACCTCATGGTCCGGACCCTCACCCATAGGAGCAGAGGTCAGATTTTCCTCAACAAAGGCAAAGTTTCTGACCTCAGTAATGCTGGCTACGTCAAAGACTTCAGCATCGTTGAAGCCAAGAGTACGGGCATTGAGAGGAACTTTCTTTGACTGACGTGGCTCAGAGCGGCGGGAGCGGCGGTCATCGCGGCTGCGCTCACGACGGCGCTCACCACGCTCTGAACGCTCAGAGCGTTCGCCACGCTCACCACGCTCACGGCGCTCACGTACTGGAGTCTCATCAGCCTCGGCCTCAAAGCTCTCGCTACGATCATTACGCTCGTCGCGTGCACTGTTGCGGGAACGGCGTTCCTGACGTGGGCTCTGCTCAAAATCGTCACGCTCAGCTGCGCTGCTGTCACGATCCTGATCATAAGCGCTGTCAGCCTCATAACGGTCCTGACGGTCAAGGCGCTCACTGTCGCGATCAGGACGTTCGCTGCGCTCTGGGCGCTCGCCGCGTTCCTGACGTGCAGGGCGCTCGCTGCGCTCTGGGCGGTCCATGGAATCACGCTCAGGACGATCGTTGCGCTCCATGCGCTCGGCTCGATCCTGACGCTCGCTGCGCTCAGGACGCTCAGCGCGCTCAAGGCGTTCGCTGCGCTCTGGACGCTCGGCGTGATCCTGGCGCTCGGCGCGCTCAGGGCGTTCGCCGCGCTCTGGACGCTCGGCACGATCCGGACGCTCGCTGCGGCTCTGACGCTCGGTACGCTCAAAGCGCTCGCTCTTGCGGCGATCGCGCTCCTGGCGGTCCGGACGCTCATTGCGGCGCTTCTGACCGTTACGGCGTGAGCTGCCATTGCGGCGGCCATCACTACGCTCAGTGCGCTCGGAGGCAGCCTGGTCACGGCTGTCAGCAGCTGCGTCCTGATCGCGGGCAGGCTGGGTCTGCTGGGCGTCATTACCCTTAATGAGGTTGCCAATGAAAGAGAAGATCTTGGAGAAGATCTTGCCGTTCTTTACCTCAATGCGGCCGTCATTCATGACCACATTACCGGCACGTGGCTGCTCGCTGTTCTTGAGATTGATGGTGTGCGGATCATCGCTGTTTTCATCAATCATGTGAGGAGCAGGGGAGTTGAGGGTAATGTCCTCAGTGAAGACCATAGGGGTTTCACGGGCGCCTGGCTGCTGCTGTTTGCGGGCGGCAAACTCACGGCGCAGCATGGTCTCCTGAACCTTGGCACGGTCGCGGGAAGCGCGCTCACGCAAAATTGCGGTAGGGTCGTCCTTGGAGCAGTCAAGAGGCAGGCTGGAGGCGCTGTTGAGCACACGGTGAACCTCATAGCTTGGGGCCATCATGTGCTGATCAGGGATTACGGTTACCTTAATGCCGGTATTCTTCTCGATAGCCTCGAGCTGACGGCGCTTGTTGTTGAGAATGAAGGTGGCAATCTCAACGGGAGCAAAGGCCATGACGTCGCCTGTGTGCTCCTTGTGTGCTTCTTCCTCGACCAGACGCATGATCGATAAGGCCAAAGACGCGGTATCTCGAATGGTACCCTGGCCCTGACACATAGGACATACGTGGCTGGTGGACTCTTCAAGAGATGGACGCAGTCTCTGACGGGACATCTCAAGCAGACCGAAGCGGGAGATGCGGGAGAACTGAATGCGGGCGCGATCCTGACGGCAGGCTTCCCTCATGCGGTTTTCAATCTCACGCTGGTTCTTGATCGGACTCATGTCAATAAAGTCGATCACAACCAGACCGCCTACGTCACGAAGACGCAGCTGACGGGCAATTTCCTCAGCAGCCTCGATATTGGTCTGCAGAGCTGTTTCCTCAATGTCACCGCCCTTGGTGGCCTTGGCTGAGTTGACGTCGATGGAGGTCAGAGCTTCGGTTGGGTCGATAACAATGGCACCGCCTGATGGCAGACGTACCTCACGCAGATAGGCAGATTCAATCTGGCTTTCAATCTGGTACTTGGAGAACAGAGGGATTTCGCCACGGTACAGGCGTACACGCTCGGAGAACTCAGGGCGCACCAGCTTGATGTGATGAACAATGTGCTCATACACTTCCTTGCTGTCGACCAGAATTTCGCCGATATCAGGACGCAGATAGTCGCGGATAGCGCGGATGGCAATGCTGGATTCCTGGTGAATGAGGAAAGGAGCCTTCTTGGATGAGGCGGCCTTTCTGATCATTTCCCAGAGCTTGGTAAGAATGGAGAGGTCCCAGGACAGCTCTTCGGCACTCTTGCCTACACCGGCAGTACGGATAATCACGCCCATGCCATGAGGAATGTTGATACCCTCGAAGGCAGCGCGGATTTCAGCACGCTCTTCACCCTCAATGCGGCGGGAAATACCACCGGCACGCGGATTGTTAGGCATTAATACCAGGTAGGAACCGGCAAGGGAGATAAAGGTGGTAAGGGCAGCGCCTTTCTGGCCACGTTCTTCTTTTTCAATCTGAACGATAACTTCCTGGCCCTCGCGTAAAGCTGTCTTTAAGGAAGCGTGATCGCTGAAGTCAGTGCCTTCAGGATAGTATTCACGGGCAATTTCCTT
This sequence comes from Anaerobiospirillum sp. NML120511, assembly GCF_023050955.1. Taxonomy (NCBI): domain Bacteria; kingdom Pseudomonadati; phylum Pseudomonadota; class Gammaproteobacteria; order Aeromonadales; family Succinivibrionaceae; genus Anaerobiospirillum; species Anaerobiospirillum sp. NML120511. The sequence continues at coordinate 120,548 of NZ_JALKIK010000008.1, read as the reverse complement.
AATTGGCAGGAAGCCATGGCGCTCAACGCCATAGTCAACAAAGGCAGCCTCAAGACTTGGCTCAATACGGGTAATTACACCCTTGTAGATATTGGCCTTCTTGTTGGCATGCTGTGGGGATTCAATGTCGAGGTCATAAAGCTTATTACCATCGACAAGGGCGACACGCACTTCTTCTTCTTGCGTGGCGTTGATAAGCATTCTTTTCACGGAAAAGATCCTTATACGGCAATCCTTCCTTCAGAGATCAGAACTCAGTCCCCAGGCATATCCCTGCATGCCAGCCATCAAAGCCGTCCCACATGCTCACAGGCCCTTATCCCACATCCAAAAAGCAACCTCAATAACCACCACACAATAAGCAGGCCCCGGCAGACCTGAGCAGAGCGTCGCTGGCACCGGCATGGCCCAAAGGCCAGCCCGGCCAGGTCAGGCCAAGGATGGGCCATGCACCGCACTGTGCCGGAAAGGCACGCACGGCACGGCTGCAATATTCAACAGACCAGTCAGGCTATGAAACAGCCCTGGGTGCTAACAGCACTCAGGCAGCCAGTCAGAGGACGGTACGCACGTGTACTGGATGCGCACTCAGGCCTGCAGGCACAGAACCTGAGACCTTGAGGTCTTCGGTACTGGTGCCGTCAGGGCTGATACAGAAAGTGCCCAGCTGCGCGCAGGCGCTGATGCAGCCATGCCCGGCATGCCGGTCTGTGACTGTAATAGCTGCCCGGGCTGAGATGGCTCAGCTCACGGCATAGCTGGAGGTATTTTCTGTATTCCCGCAGGCAGGCTGACGCAGCCATGACTGGCCTGCATGCCGCCTGCCTGAACTGTTAGCTGTCAGGCAGCCGTTAAAAGGCTGTCTGAGTGTATGAGTGTGGGGCAGGTGCTGCAGGGCCCGGTCTGAAAGCACATCCGCAATGGGGCCTGCCATCAGGTCTGCAACACTCTGGTCAGTTAAATTATGTATGGTTGTTTATGCTGAACGGCATGCCGTCCAGACAGTGCTCAGGGCCTGAGGCTGCACAGATCTGTCAGCTTTAATGTGCACTCATGACATATCACGGTAATAGCACAGCGTAACTGGTTGTTATCAGCCTCAGGCTCTTTGCTGAGGTTGGGAGCGGCAGGCGCACAGGTGCGCAGTTGCACTGGTATGCAGGAGCGGCTCCCTGCTCTTAGCTGCATTTGCCTGGCTGGTGCCGGGCAGTGCAGCAGTGAATAAAGGCATATGTGCCAGAGGGCACGGTTATAAGACTGGATATATGGAAAGCTGGCGACTGCCGTTGCAGTGGAGAGCCGGATTTACCAGACCATGGTCATCACGAAGCAGAGTCATAATGCTCATCAAAAGGACATGCCCGGGGGCTGAGCCCGTTGCCAGCGGCCTGAGCCAGTGGCGCAAAGTGGAGCATGACAGGCAGCCAGCACGTAAAACTGGATGACCTGACATTATGAATCTGTTGCTGGCGCGTCAGTGCACAGGCACAGGCCGATGCTGTAAGGCGGCAGCTTAAGATCCTGCAGGGATGTCAGATACCATAAGTCGCTGCTGTCATGAAAATGCGGCCTCAGGGCCGGGATTGAGACAGACATGCTCAGGTACAGTTGACAGGCAGGAATTTGTTCGTAAGACAAGGTCGGGCGCCCTGACAGGCACACGGCTGCAGTCCTGACCTGAAAGCGGGGACTGCTGCACTGCGCTCAGGGCGCAGGCCTCATGCATATACGGTTACGTACGCTGAAGTATTTCTGATCCTGTAAAAGTATTGATTGTTGGAATAAGCACTGACAGGCGCGCCTTATCTTCTGGGAAGAGGGGGCCTGAAAGAGCCACCGTGTCGACTCTTTATCGCTACTTGAAAGTCATTCCATACCGGGGGTTGCAGAGCCTGCTGGGTTAAGAGACAGGGACTGCTCCAGCCGGGCGGCATTGATGATTATTACCGTCAATTGGCTGTCTGCTGATTAATTGAGCAGCAGCATCGATGCCCGCAGGGGGCATGCTTTGCGGTATAACAGGGGCGAGATTATCAGACGCGGCCATAACTTTATGCCTTAAAGTGGCATACAGTGCCATATATCGGCATATGCAGGCACGGCTTGTTAAAGCAATTTCTGCAGTCGGCCAGGGTTTACCATTGAGGATAAATGACCAGGGAGGCGGCACATCTGACGGCACTGGGCGGTCATGAGGGCAGGCTCATCCATGGTCTTTACCGGTAAAGCCAGGCGGGCAAGGGCAGATTACTGTCTGGCAGCAGTGGCTGCAGCCGCAGGCAATAATGGCGTTGCTGATTTGTTCGCAGGTATAACGGGCAGTTCCCAGGGCCGGAAATAAAGGGCGGGCAGTACAAGGACGGCAGGGCACAAAAGGGCAAAAGCAGCTGTACCGGGCAACTGACCTCAGCATGCTCATGACATTGCAGCAAAGTGAGGCAAGGTCAGAGTAAGGAGGCAGGGCCATTACAGGTAGCAGCAAAACCAGAAGAGCAGAACTGAAACATACCGGCATCACTGCTGCGGCGGGGCCGCATGCCTGGGCCTTACAGCCTGTGCCGCCTGGACACTGCCACAGGTTTTGCAGCCAGTACAGCAGGGCAGCATACCTCAGACCAGAAGGTAAGAGGGGGCATTTTCGATGACTGAAAGGAGCTGGCCTTATCAGTCATGCTACTGTGATGAGGGTAAAGTTAAGCTGATGGTCGTGCTTTTGGGATGTGGTAACCGGCCGGGCTGCATATCCCGGGCTTATCCCGTTGCAGGCAGAGCAGGTTGCCGGAGGTGTTCCTTAACTGTAGCGTCTGTCTGCAGCCCTGAATCAGTCAGAGCACCGGATGTCATCAGGAAAGTAAAGGCTGATACCGGCACTCCCAGAAAGGGGAGTCTGCAGCACAGAAAGCAGGACAGCAGGTGTCCGGACTGTGCCTCTCTGCCAGTCAATCAAAAATGCACAGACTGACAGTCTTTGGCGACGTATGGCAGTGCCATACAGAGCGCACTGGCTGGACTGACGAGGGCACGATTAAAAGCCCCATGGTTAATCCGGCCATAACGACTGCTATTATCTAACAAAGGCCAGTCTGCAACAAGACATGCCGCATTAGACGCCCCGCAATAAACCAGGGGCTTTGCCTCATATCCCAGCCAGCATCGGCCGCACCGATGCCACAGAACTTTTCACCAGCCCGCCAGCCTCTGTCATGCCATGGCAGCCAAATGGCTGCCGTCGCCACCTCGTGCGGCCAGAAAGCCAGCTCACCGCTCCCCCTGGCAGGCGGCAATCAGGCCGCCACCAGCCTGTCCGACAGCAATCAGTCCGGCAGCAAGCATTCCTGCCAGCAGGCAAGCCGCCACAAGATGGACGCCACCATGCTGTCCGCCAGCAGGACGGCTGTAAGTCATCCGGCCTCCTGCAGTGAGGCCTTTCTTCCTTCCATGCCTAAATCTCACAATACGGCCCAGTCCCGTCCATGCCTGTGGCCAGAAACTTGGCACGCATCAGGGCTGGTAACCAGCTGCAGGCCATGCCAGGTAATAAGCCGTGTGCCATGAGCAAGACATCACAAAGTCTTACAGTAGATGCAGGAGAGCAGACAGGCTTTAAAAGAGCATACGAAAGCAATACATAGCCTGTATGCGCGGCATACATAAGACGCAATGACATGTATGGATACAAACATGGTCAACTGAGCTGGCTGAAGCTGACAATAATGACCGGCAAGTCAGTGGAGTGAGTGGGCTTAGTTTGCTAAAATATGCCGTTTACGAAACTTTTCAGCCCCTGAGATCTGCTACAGGCCGCTCTGCTTTGCAGCGCCGCAAGAATCAGTTCCAGGCAGGCACAGTAAAGTTTTTCAGCCACAGCCGGGAGGCTGTATTCAGGCACATATAGCATGAGCCCAAAGGATGCACTGCCAAATGGTGCGCTACCATCGGGGGTACTGCCAAAGGGTGCACCGCAGGCGGGTGCACCGCCAGCGGGTGCATGGCACAGCCCTGCAGTTACCAGCTGCAGGCAGTCAGGGAAGCGCTGTAAGTGCAGCCCTTAGGAGCTCGGCATAAGATAATGAGGACGGTAATGGCACAGTCAGAAAATCAGGAACAGTTTAAGGTTACATACCGCACCGCCAGTGATGATGATGACGGTCAGCGCCTTGATAACTACCTGGCCCGTGTACTCAAAGGCGTACCACGCAGCATGATCTACCGTATCTTGCGTCGTGGTGAGGTCAGAGTTAACAAGGGCCGTGTCTCGCCATCCTACAAGATTAAGGCCGGTGACGAGATTCGTGTGCCTCCGTTAAGAGTAAGCACCGGTCCGGTAACCATTCCATCATCCAATCTGCATCTGGTCCAGGACCTCAAAAACCGTATTCTCTTTGAAAATGAGCTGCTGATTGTCGTGGACAAGCCAGCCGGTCTTGCAGCTCATGGTGGCTCGGGTATTGAGTTTGGTCTTATCGAAGCCATGCGCGCCCTTTATCCTCAGGAAAGCTTCCTGGAGCTTGCCCACCGTCTGGACCGTGAAACCTCAGGCGCTCTGATTATTGCCAGGCGCCGCTCAGCTCTGCGTAATCTGCATGAGCAGTTCCGTAACCGCGTAGTGAAAAAGCGCTACCTTACCCTGGTGCCTGGCAAGTGGGACCGCAAGGTTAACCTGGTTAACGCTCCTCTGGTAAGAAACGAGCTGCGCTCGGGTGAACGTATGGTTGAGGTAAACTTCAAAGAAGGTGCTCCATCCTCAACAGGCTATGACATTGTTGAGAGCTTTGGCGCAGACGCCACTCTCATGGCCGCCATGCCGCACACAGGACGTACTCACCAGATTCGTGTCCACTCAGCCTACGTCAAACACCCTGTAGGCGGAGACGACAAATACGGTGACCGTCAGTTCAACGCATGGCTCAAGAGCCTGGGCATGCATCGCATGTTCCTCCATGCCTTCCGTGTCAGCTTTATCGATCCGGCCACCGACCGCGTCCAGAAGGTCGAGGCCCCGCTGCCTCCTGAGCTTGAGGCTGTCCTTGCTACTCTGCGCTCCCGCACTGACAGCTAACCACGCACCCCTATCTCCAAATCAGGAGCAGCATCCAGCTATCGCTTTTCCAGCACATAACCGGCTGAGCACTGCTGCCAGCCAGACAGTCCAGGGACGCACCCTCAGCAACTGCACCTGGTGCTGTTAAACCTCGGGCCAGTTCGGATAATCCGCACTGGCCCGTGTTGTAAGTAGAGTACAGAAAAGTATCTCAAGCCCTTATTTTGATAACAGCAGGGGCTCTGTCAGTATATGGCTATAGCCATGACCACATCCCATTACCACATGAGCTCAGGCCTTCTGAGTTTTACTGCAACGCTCGGGCAATGAGCCTTGCCTGTCATGCACAGGCAGTCATGCACAGTCAGGAAGGCACAGGCAGTCATGTACGGTCAGGAGGGCATAGTCAGTCACAGGTAGTCGTGTACAGTCAGGAAGGCATAGTCAGTCACATGCTGTCATGCACAGGCAGCCGGTCACATGCAGTCAGGCAAAGGCAGGAATGCCCATTTGCCAATCAGATGCAGTAAGGTATGGCAAGTGCGTGAGCTGTCCACTGTATGGCCAGCGTATTTCAATATGGAGCAAAGCTCAGTCAGCCTGTTATCATAGAGCTCAGCTGTACATGCATGGTTATGGCAGCTGCATTAAGTCCAGATGGTACAGCCATTATGGATAGCTCAGAGCCTGCCTTGCTTTGCCACTCTATGACAGCCTGAGTCATTACGGTCTCAGGACGGTATGAAAAACGCTCAGAAGTATGGCAAGCCCATTGAGCTGAGCAGGGGGCAATACCAGCACATGTGATACCGGCTTCACCGGCATCTGGCTTCCTGATGTAACCCAATTACAGGAAAAATTCCGTGACACTGAAATTTGATGATGGCCTGAAAGAGCAGATGAGCAATGTCAGGCTGATTGCCTTTGATGTAGATGGCACTTTAACTGACAGCATCGATCAGATCATTTTGTGCTTTACCCGCACTTTCAGCCATTGCGGCCTGCCTGTGCCTTCAGCTGAGGCTGTCAAAGGCACTATTGGCATGTCCCTGTACCTGGGCATCAAAAGCCTGTTGCCAGATCCGACTGACGAGCGCCTGGCAGCCGAGGTGACTCAGCTGTACCGTGATACTTTTGCTGTAAGCAAGGATATCAACGTAACCAGACTCTTTGATGGCACTCTGGACATGCTCGCTGCACTCAAGGACCACGGCTATGAGCTGGCTATTGCCTCAGGTAAATCAAAAGTAGGTGTAGACAGACTCTTTGTTGACGTACCTGAGCTCAAACAGTATTTCAGTGTAATCTGCACCGGTGACGACTGTGAGTCCAAGCCAAGCCCGGCCATGATTAATCTGATTTCAGCCAGGTCAGGCACCCCGGTCGACAGGATTATTGGTGTGGGAGATGCCGTCCTGGACATCCAGATGCTGCGCAATGCCGGTGCCCACGAGCTGGCTGTCCTGACTGGAGCCTGCGACTACTATGCTTTTGATGACCTGGACACAGAGTTTATCCTGCCAAAAGCAACCGATATCCTCAAATACATCTGCCCCTGAATCATCTGACCAGCCACCAGTCAAGTCAGCATGAAAACACACCTTGCCCAGGGCATGCAAGGTAAAGCCTGGCAAAACCTGGCTTTGGAACCATAACCCCCTCAGTCCGGAGTCAAAATCAGGGCAGTCTCCTTTATCTAAGAAATACTTTATAAAACAAAAAGTAATGTCTGCAAGTTGATAAAGAGCAGGCTAAAATTCCTGTTCATATCATCCAAAACAAAAGAGGCCCGTTGCCATATGGCAGCGGGCCTCTTTGTATGTAACTGCATACAGCTGCAGTTTAAGCGCTCTTTGAGAGCTTAATAATGATTATCCGAGCAGGGACAGACCAAGCTGTGGACGGGGGTTAGCCTGCATCTCTGGTGTGGTCTGGTCTGGTTAGAAGATTATGTTGCTGACGCGGGCGCGGCGGGCTTCGTCGTGGCTCTTCATGATTTTGACGCGGCGATCGTCACGCATGGAGACTGGACGGCCTTTCTTGGCCTCAAAGTGACGGCGCAGTACCTCGTAGTCGTGGACACGGCGCTCGTCCTTGCATACCTGCATACGCTCGTCAGCACGGTCAATTACCTGCTTGAGGCTGTCCTCTTCGCCGTTCTCACCCCAGGTGGCGCAGCCAATACCAAAGCAGATTGGTACCGGTCTTTCCTCAAGAGGTACGGCGGTCTCATTGTAGAAATTGGTCTGCTCACGAATGCGCAGAATCTCGAGGGCAATATCCTCGGCACGGCCCGATGGGCAGTTTGGAATGATGACCAGGAACTCGTCACCGGCAAGACGCAGGATCTCAATATCGGTTTCTTCTTCGGCACTGTTTGCTGTGGCGGTGTTGATATTGCCACTGCGCTCTTCCTCAGTGGTGCCGGTCTTGCCAGCTGCAATCTGCATGGCGCCTTCTTTGATGGCAGTGGCAGTATCGTTGACGATAAAACTGCCCTCGCTGTCCACAGTGACACCGGCTGTTACTGCTGCAGCATTGTCTGCCGCAGTGATGGCCTTATCAGCAGATACTACAGTAGTGCCCTCCTCTGGAGTCAGAGCTGCACGGCTGGTAACGGATGGAGCAAGAGCTGAGGTGCTGGTGCCACTGCGGGAAAGCTCCTCGCGTACCCGCTGCTCTGCTTCCTGCCTTACCTTTTCCAGAAGACTGCGGTGATAGCTGCACAGAGGGCTGGAGCACAGAGGCTCATAGAAGTCACGATCGCCATAGTCTGGTGGTACCGGTACTGATCTGTCTTTAGAGGAGAGCTGATCGTTGACTGAGGCAACGGCTTCATGAGCCTTCTTAAAGCGTATGTAATCAGCTGAGTTAACGCGCTTTACAGCATCGTGGATGATGTCACGGGTCTTGATTAGCAGATAGTCGCCATGGCTGTGACCAAGAATATCATTGGTCAGCTTGAGGCCGGAGACATCAATGAAGATGATGGATACAGGCTGATACTCCTCTTCTTCGTAGCGCATGGCATTTTGCTGGAAGAAGTTTCGGTTGTGCAGACCTGTCAGTGAGTCGGTAAACATCATGAGCTTGATGTTATCAAAGCTGCTCTGTACCAGATTGATATTGGTTACCGAGCCAATGCCACGAATGGCAATACCATCCTCATTACGCTCCTGCACCAGGCCACGGCAGATAGCCCAGATATATTCGCCATTTTTGTGGCGCAGACGCATGCAGCTTTCAAAGTAGTCACCATACTGAGGAGAAAGCTTGATCTGACGGAGCACCAGAAAGAAGTCGTTATCGTCTGGATGGACCAGAGTTTCGACCAGATCAGCCAGAGTCTTTGGGAACTCTTCTTCAGTAAGACCCAGCATGGCGTGCATGGAGGCAGAGCATACGATATTGCCCTCAAGACCTTCCCACATGTACATGCCGTCACCTGACATCTCACGCGGGATAAATTCAGAGTGCGGGCTGGACTCGTGGGACATGTAACCTGTAGCCCATATAGCCTGACCGGTTTCATCACGCTCAAGCACAGATCCCTGAATGATAAAGGTCTCACCCTCATAAGGGCCAGAGATCATGGTGATTCTTTCAAAAATCACGTCACCGAGCACGTTCTGACGCATGTTCATGGCAAAACGTGCGGTATCAAATGCCGAAACGTGGCAGATAACCTCTGGTACTGGATACCATTTGTGATACTCGGTCTTGCCCATACAGGCCGCGCAGATCTCGTCCATAAGGAAGCTGTCAGAATTGCCGTCATAGACCCAGTGGCCCTGAAGTCGGGCATATGGGAAGGTGTTATGGGCGACAGCATAGGAGACATTCTTGCGCGAAAGGCTGCGGCTTTCGCTCTTTGTCTGCTCCACTGCAGCTGCAGTATTGTCCTGCTGTCCTGACGAGGCTGCAGAGTTTTGTTCAGCGCTGTGATCTGAGGTATCTACATTGTCGGTCATAGGGATAGTCTATCCAGAGGTAAAAACCGGCCCTGAAATCTGGGCGATGACAGGGCAGTTAACAATTGAGCCCCTGAGGGGCTCAATATGTATAGCAAATCGTGGGCGGGCGCATGGACGGCTGCGGTGCTGTCCGTAGACGTCAGGCACAGCCTGGCACTGCATTCATGGACATGCACTGCCATGCGCAGCGCGGGCTGGCATGTGGCGGCGCGGTGCAGCGCTGCGGGCAGAGCCCGTGGCGGCGCGGTGTAGCGCTGCGGGCTGAGCGCCGTGGCGGCGCAGTGTATCAGCAGAGCCTGCCGTCAGGCAGGGGCTTTGCTGGCGGGCGGGCGCTGCCATAGGTAATTTTACGCAAAGAGGCGCTTATCGGTCATGTCTATCTTCTGCTTGAGTGAGTTTTCGATATAGGCACGGACCATTTTGTAGTGTTCGTCGTGATTACGCTTCTTGTTGACCTGCATGAGGCTGTCTGCCTCCTGAATGGCCTGATAGAACATGCCCATGGCTTCATTGCGGTCACCCTCATCAAGCTTACGACCGGCAAAGGCTGTAAGGTCGATGGTGCGGGTGCCTACGCTGAAGAATACCGGCATACGTACCGGAGCCAGAGCGTTATATTCAGTTACTGCAGCTTCAACACGCTTTTCAATAACAGCGGCCTCTTCTTCATCACAGCCCTGCAGAATACACACAACCTCATCACCACTGATGCGAATGCATTCATGCTCACGCTCCATGCAGTTTTGCAGCATGATGGTGGCAGAGCACAGCAGACGGTCGCCTACAGCATGACCAAGGTAGTCGTTATAGGCCTTAAGGGCAGTGACGTCAGCAAAAAGAATGGTCAGAGGGCGGGTTGCCTCATGGATAAATTCCTCCATGTGGGCAATCAGGTAAGTACGGTTGCGCAGTCCGGTGAGAATGTCGGTAAACACCTTGCTCTGCAGTTGTTCATAGCCCTGAATAACGCGGTTGATGTCGATATTGATGCCCAGAATACGGGAGGCATGTTTGCGGTTATCACGTGCTACTGCCATGCCTATGGATTTGGTCCAGATGTAGGAGCCGTCGCGGCAGCGTGAGCGGTACAGAAATTCAAAGCTGTTGCCCACTTCCTCAGACTTGATCAGGATATTTTCCTTGCGCAGGGTCTCAACATCGTCAGGATGAACTACATTCTGCTGCCATTGACGCTTTATAAAAGGAACCTTGGCATCATTTGGATGATATCCCAGCAGCTCATAGTAGTTTGAACCAAAGATGCATTCACCTGTAGGGACAAACCAGTCAAATGAGGCACTGTCAGTTACGGCATGAGGGATAAGCTCAAAGAGGTACGATGCCACACGGGTAGTTGTGACATTGATATGGCTGAGCCTGCCGTTGGCAAAAAGGGCATTGAGCTTGATGTAAAGCTTGGTTCCGGCCAGCTCTCCATGGCTGAGCACAATGGCAAAAGAGGCGCTGTCACAGGAGTGACGGCCTGACAGGCTTGGAACGAATGAGTCATCACCACTGCTTTTGCCGCTGCGCTTTGTGGATCGCTGATTACGGCGCTGAACATCATATGCGTCAATGGCAGCATTGGCACTGTGCATGGACATGGCTGGGGTACTGGTCTTACCGCTGAAAGGATCAGTACCAAATGCTACTACTGGTGCACCAGACAGAGTGCCTGAGTTGGTAGGGGCTGTCTTAGGAGCAGGGGAATTAACGGACAGGCCATTTGAGCTTAAGGTATCAATCCAGCCGTTAGGGGCATGTTCAGCCGGGGCTGACTTTATCCTGGCCAGCTGATGGGCATGCTTTTCCTGAAGCTCACGCTCAATACGCAGCTCTTCTTCATCCGGGGCCTCAAGACCGCTGTTGTGCACACCACGGCGCAGGCGGCGTGCCATGCACAGCTCAAGCGCAGCCTCTGGATCATTCTTGGCGTCCTTGAGGGTACGGACATAGGCAAAGGCTTTATGGATAACTTTAAGGCCAAAAGGGCGCAGCAGGGCACGCGGCGACATCCAGCGACCGGCAAACTCAGGGCCGATGCTGAGCATGGAGGCAGCATTGGCATCAATGAAGATAGCCTTGCGGTCTACAACATACAGACCAAAGCCAGGAATGCTGACTTTGCGCTCAAAGCTGTATTGAGCTCTCATGCCCTGTTTTACTTCTGTCTTCATACAAAATCGGCGCTGCCAGGGTCATATGACCAGAGCATGGCGCCTCCCTCGCTTTCAAATTCGCCAAATGGTCTTTCCTGTCAGAAAGGAAAAAACCACCTGCAGTAAGGAAGTCATCTCTGCCGGAGCAATGTCCTCCGGTCAAAGATCAAATCAATGTTAACGCTGCTGCACAGCCTGGCATGGTGTCTGGCGGTACAGTCAGAAAGTTTCAAAAGTTTCAGTGTTACTCACCTGCCCCATATGCTTTATGAGCTTTTCAGCTCATATGGCTGCACCCGCATATGCGTGGCAGGCATGCGCCCAGTCTGGTCCCTGGCAGGACGGCTCTTCGCGCCGGCTGCACTATGTACTCACCGGTGTGGCCGGGAGGCTCACAGGCAGCTGCTGCTGTGCATCTTGCCGGGCTGCATTTGCATTACTGTATGGTACCAGGGATCTGTGCTTTAAGGGGCATTGCATATTGCTGATGCCACCTTGCACCGTGCACCTGTCACCATGAAACTGTCACCCTGCACCTGGCAGACAGTGCCTGACACCGGACATGCGCCGCATACTGCACCTTGCAGACAGTGCCCGACACCGGACATGCGCTGCATACTGGTCGCATGTGGCTGTAAGTCCCGTAGGCGAGCAACACTGGCTAATACTGTTAAGAGCTGATATCCAGTCCATGCACTTGTCAGTGGCAGCGCTGGATTGAGCATGCTGTTAAAAATACTGCAGCCAGTGGCTGCAGCGCTTACATGCACCGTACATGACTGTGGTCACTGTAGCTGCCATGGGCATTTGCCTGCATGGCGGTGCACTGGTTATTGTTGTCAGATAACCTCCCGTAGGAGGGGCGCTCTCAAATCCCCGCAAAAGGTTGAGAGCTGCACTTGCCTGTGGCCTTGCATGGACCGCTGTTAACAGGGCCGGGAAGTCAATCGGCTCTGACTGACCAGAGGTTTGCAGGAAAAGTCCTGATGGCCTCATGGGCTGTCTGTGAGCTGCAGACTAATGCTGGCTCTGCTGGCAGTAACAGGTCCTTAGCGTCGGGACTGCAGTATGGCAATCCCTGGCAGTACAGCCGGCCACATTTTGCGGCCTGAAAGCTAAAGTGCTGCGCCATGCCGGGCTGTGACAGTCATTATTGGTCACTGTATTGTCGTCTTGTCGGCATGGACTTTCCGGGCATGGCAGCAGGCTGCATTTTTCAGCCGTAGAGCTTAAATGCAGTGCCATGCCTGGCTTGTGATATTCATTGTTTTTGTAATGTATTGTTTTCCTGTCGGCATGACCTTTATGGGCATGACAGTTGGCCGTTTTGTGCGGCCTTGCAGCTAAACTTCAAAGTGCTGCTCCATGCCGGACTGTCCTGTGATATTCATTATTTGTCACCGTATTGTCGTCTTGTCGGCATGGTCTTTCCGGACATGGCCGCTGGCCGCATTTTGCGTCATTACAGCTAAGTGCTGCGCCATGTCTGGCTCTAATACTCATTGTTGCACTGTGTTTTTTTGTCCTGCCTCTATGGCATGAGGTCATATTCATCAGGTCAGCTTATGATGGCCTTGCAGCAACTTTCCCACTGATTACAGATTCAGACTGCCTTGCAGGAAAGAGCGCCTTAACAGGAGCGGTAAACAGCAATGATAAGAATGACTGCCACAGTGTGGCTGCGCTTGCGTCAAGTCATTTAGAGCGTCTGCTGCATCTGCCTGTACGGGTACGGCAGCATTCATTCATATGCAGCTGCTGCTGACTTTTTGCCACCGGTAAGGGCGGCTTGTGAATGGCCTGAAAATAAGAAATCCAGCTCTTGCCAGCACTTAATCCAGGACAAAATATAGATGCAAAATACGCATCTATAGCCTGCTAATTATAAGTGATATTTGCAAAGCCATATGCCCCGTCGAACGGCTTTTATTAAACCAAAGGCTGAAAGTTTGACCGGGGCCGCAATTATTAAATCCAGGAAGCTGACTATATCAGCCACTGACAAAAGTTTACGCAACTATAGATTTATATTTATAAAATCTGTTGTCGCTGGCTAAAAAAGCGGCTGCTACGCATGATAAGCATGGTCTGAAGAAAATGTCCAAAGGTGCATAAATATGCAGACATACTTGTTTACCAGCAGGGCCTTTTTAGGGATCGCACTCCCGGAACCTTAGGGCTGGCATGAGCTGTCGCTCAATGCCTGAGCTGCCACTGCAAACAGACATACAGGCACAGGCGCGGGCATCATGGTACAGACGGCCAGCCATACTGCGGCTGCTGGCGCATCATAAATCTGCCTGTGCAGCATAAATCAGCATGCCCAGGCTCACAGCTGCAGCATGGCAGCCGTGGCTCTGTGGGTTGGAGAGCAAGCCCAGCCCTGAAGCCATAAGCACACTTCTGGGCCGTAAGTGCCAGTCTTAAAGCTGTAAGCACACTTATGAAGCCGTAAGCGCCAGTCTTGAAGCTGTAAGCGCAGGTCCTGAGGCCTGGTGGCTTATGGATAGCTGTCATGTGACCGTACTGTGCAGACGCGCTGCCGCCGTCTTTGCCATGGCTCCAGTCCTGGCAATTACCGGCTGGGCGGTGTCGGGATATGCAAGGCGGGTTTTGCAGGTCTTACTTGCCTTGATGGCCTTTGTGCACCTTGTATGGCGCTTCATGCAATCCAGCAGGTTAATTTTGAGCATGCCGACAGCGCTTTCAACATGCCATCAGGGGGCTGTTGCCGCGCTGTTAATTCCATGCCTTAACAGTATGTCATTGATTGAATTAGCATCAGCACAGCTACAGTCATTTTGATTCATTTTTGTGAGAGCTCTCGACTGTCTCTTATCTGTGATGATCCCGCGTACTGGCAAGCCTGAGGCAGTAATGGCCCTGCTGTGTAAAGTCTGATGGGCCGGCCCTGGTGGCGGCCGCAGTTTTGCTGCTGACATGCTCGCAACACCTGAATTATGCGGCCAGGTGTATCTGTGTATGAAGCGGCAGTGGTTCATGCTGGCGCTGCAGGAGCTGCCGCATCGCGATGGCGCTGCAGCATCATTATCGCTTTTGCTACGCAGCTTGTGCAGTGCGGTGCGCCAGTCATGGCTGGGCCGTCAGCCAATGGTTAGCGGCGCGAACTGGCGTGCCTGCGTGCCCGCGTGTCTGCGTGTCTGCGTGCCCGCGTGTCTGGGGCAGGCGTTCGTGCATGCCTGGGCGGGTGTGGAGAAAATTCTGTTTTATTAAATACGAAGCCCGGCCGCCTCTGAGCGTGCTCAGATGCGGTCGGGCTGATAAAAATGGCGGCGGCGTATGCCTTAGCCTTGAGAGTGCCCTGGGCGGTGCCAGGGCAGCTCCATGTGGGAGCCAGGCGGGCCTGGCTCATGCTTTTCTGGTCTGTTTAGACGTTGTAGACGCCAAAGTGCTGCTTGGAGAAAGCAACACGGGCTTCTATTGACATGTTGGAGCGACGGTTGAGGGACTCAATCAGTCGCAGACGTGGCAGCAGACCTGCGTTGTTGGCAGTCTGAATGGCCATGCCCGGACGGGCATTGAGCTCAAGGAGCATTGGGCCACGGAACTTGTCGAGCACAATGTCAGTACCAATGTAACCAAGGCCGGACATCTCATAGCATGAGGCGGCAAGGTGCAGCACCTCATCCCAGTGAGGGACCTGCAGCTGATAGAGGTCCTTGTTGGTGTCCGGGTGGAACTCAATGGTGTCATTGTGCTGTACGGCACGTACAGCGCGTCCGGTTCTGATGTCGATGCCCACGCCTACGGCTCCCTGGTGGAGGTTGGCCTTGCCGTCGGAGGCGGCTGTGGACAGACGCATCATGCACATTACAGGGAATCCCTGGAATACGATGACACGGGTATCAGGAACACCCTCGTAGGAATAGCCCTCAAAGCAAGGATCAAAGTGAATGAGATCCTCGATAAGAGCAATGTCAGGCTTGCCACCAAGAGAGAACAGACCGGCCAGAATGTTGGACACATGACGGCGCAGATCGTGGATATTGATGGCCTGGCCTGAGGCCTTGATAAAGCTCTTGCCCTCTCGGTTGATGATAACCAGAATGCCCTTGCCGCCTGAGCCCTGTGCAGGCTTGATGCAGAAAGACTTCTTGTCACCGAGAATGGAAAGAATATTCTGAGCCTCAACCTGATTGCTCACTGAGCCTACCAGATCAGGGACGTTGACCTTGTGCTCAAGAGCAATTCTCTTGGTCTTGAGCTTGTTGTCCACCAGAGGGTAGAGACGGCGCTTGTTATAACGGCCAATGTAATTGACATTGCGCTGGTTCATGCCCATGATGCCCAGGCGCATCAGCGCCATGGGACTGGTGTAACGGTTTAAAAAATCAGAAACAAAGGACATAGTCTACTCCCTGCCTCTGGCCTCGGAACTGTCCTGGGTCTTGCTCTGAGCGTCTGCGGCATCAGCTGCAGCATCAGCAGCTGCCGGTGCGGCGGCCTGTGCAGCAGAGCTGTCGCTGCTGGAGGCTGTGCTCATGGCAATTTCGTTGTCAAAGGCGCGTGGGTTGGACTTTAATTCCTTGATCTCACGGCGCAGACGGATATGCTCTGGCTCCTTTTCGTCGCCGTTGAGGTTGCCGTCCATCTGAACTACCAGTGGCTTGAAGCGCTTGAGTTCGCTTAAGCGGAAGCCGGTGTAGTTACCCATCATCAGAACGATGGCCAGGATAACGAGCTGCAGACCAAGGAAGTTGAAGGTCAGGTGCTGAATAATAAGGCTGTCCATGGCAAGGAAGGCACATACGGCTACGAACAGAGAGCCGCCGCCCTGCTTTAATACTTCCTTATAACCGTCTTCTTCCCAGAGAATGGACATACGCTCAATGGTCCAGGAAAGAATAATCATAGGGAAGAAGGTTACCTTAATACCCTCGGTAAGGCCGATCTTGTAGGTAAAGAGGGAAATGGCACCGATAATGCCGATAACCACGATAATAACGGCCGAGATACGTGCTACCAGAAGGAGGTTGAGGTGCGACAGCCAGGAGCGTACCACCAGACCGATACAGACGATGGATACGAAGCCAATCAGACCTACGACCAGAGAGGTCTGCAGGAAGGCCATGGCAATCAGCACAGGCATGAAGGTACCGGAGGTCTTGATACCAACCAGGGTACGCAGGAATACTACGATGAGCACGCCAATAGGCAGAATTAAAATGCCTTTGAACAGGGACTGCTCTTCAAGTGGCAGGGACTCAATGGAGAGATTGACCACATCATTGCCCTGAGCCTTTTCGGTCATGACCTTGAGCAGGCCAGCCTTGGCTACAGGTACTGAGCTTTTGATGATGGAGAAGGACAGACGGGCATTCTTACCACCCTGAACATCCATGAGGGAACCGCCATTGTTGTTCCAGATAAGCTGGTTCTCACGGATACCGCTGGCACCTGATACAGGGTCAAAGATCTCATAGTGAGTGCCCTGGAATACGGCAAGGCGCTGAATCAGGCCACGGTTACGACGGCCGTCTTCCAGATCAAGAACGTGCACAATACGGGCTGGAACCTGGGCATAGTGCAGGATGTTGATAATGAGCTCTGGACGGGTGAAGTGCTGGAGCAGCAGGGTGCGGATTTCTTCCTGACGGTCAATTTCGTTGATTACCTGAACGGTAAAGGAGAAAGGATCGGAAGAGCGCTCACGGGCCTTGGAGGCAATTTCACCTACGGCAGTGGCATAAGGCTCAGGAATAACCACTTCAGGAATTGACGGTACGATCATGGAGGAGTCGGCGGCATTGACGTCGCTTAAGAACTCACCACGATAGTACAGAGTCTGCAGACCTACAGGGTTACGCTTGGTCCACTCTACATAGGAGCTGTTCTGACGCTGGATATAGGTAGCGCCATAGCCAAGAGAGGCTGTAGTCTGGGATAACTGGAAAAAGCCTGGCTGAACGTCAGGGATAACCAGATCGACTGTAGCGGCACCGGCACCGGTAGGCTCAAACTCGACCTTGGCCTCAACCTGCCATACCGTACGCTGCTCGCCTGGCAGGAAAGGTACTTCAAAAGTAACATGCTGGTAAGCCATCAGAAGAATACCTGTTATAAACAGGATGGCAGTTACCACATAAAATACACCACGTGAAACCATCTCAAATATTTCCTGGTAGGTTCCTGTCAGCCTGACCCGCCATGGCAGCACCTCGATGCAGCCCCTGTCACAGCCAGGACGGCAAGGCCGCCCGCAACCTGACATAGCCGCAGTTCTGCACAGGTACAGGCCCGTGCAGCCCCGCAGCGGCATACATCTGAGATACCTGCCCCTTGAGGTCAGGCACGAAAAAAATTCTGTTTTCCACCACCACCACAAAAACGTCACACCAGGCCGCAGCAAGGCAGACAGACACTGCCTGACATGAGCTGTGGCCCATACGCTGCCTGTGGCTGCTGTGCAGCATGCTGCACAGCGGCCACAACAGGATCACTCCATGGAGCCGGCCATACAGGCTGGCCCATAAGTCAGCTGACCGGTGCCATGAGACAGTGCTCATTGCCATGTGACCTGCCTCGATAAAAGAGCTCAGCGCTGCGTCCAGTACCAGATAATCACAGGCGCCAGAGGGGCTCTGTCAAAGTCTATGAGACTGCACCCGGGGCTGCGTCTTATGCTGCCATGGCACAGGTTGTGGTGGTGAAAGATAAATTATTTGGCTTCCTTGTCGGACTCAGCCTTGTCATCCTTGCTGTCAGCCATGGCAGACTTCTCGGACTTGTCGGTCTTTTCAGACTTTTCGGCCTTGTCCTTGCCATCCTTATCGTCGGCCTTGCTCTTATCAGCCTTTTCGTCCTTGGCAGGCTTGTCATCCTTGGCGGACTTCTCGTCCTTGGCAGGCTTGTCTGCCTTTTCGTCCTTAGCTGGCTTTGTGGACTTCTCGTCCTTGGCAGCCTTTTCATCCTTGGCAGGCTTGGCAGCCTTTTCGTCCTTGGCAGGCTTGGCTGCCTTATCGTCCTTGGCAGCCTTATCGTCCTTAACAGGCTCAGTGATCTGGCCGGCAGCGCTCTTAGGGGTTGCCTTTACCGGGCCGGAGGCGGCCTTATCCTTGTCATCTGAAACGCTCTTATTGCGTACAGCTGGCAGGGCGTTTTCAGAGTTGGAACCGAGATTGGAGCCATACTCTCCTGATGGGCGGGCAATCTGACCTACAGCGGCAGCAGCTTCCTGCTTCTGCTTGTAGGCGGCATTTGGATCCTTGCCAGCCTTCATGGCCTTTTCATAATCCTCACGGGAGAGGATGAGGAAAGTATCCTTATTGCGGCCCTGGATGTGGTCACGGGCAACATCAACTACAGCGATATCCTGCATCAGGGTACGACCGATAAGCAAAGGGTACTGCAGACGGGTACGGTCAGAAAGGGTGAACTCTGAGGTGGTGGAGTAGTCACCTACCTTGACGTTCAGGGCAACTACAATACGCTCGGTAGTGGTGTGCTTGGATACCTGACGGATAGTTGAGGTACGTACATATGGAGCCTCAACCTGAATCTTGTGATCATTGGCTTCAACGGTGAAGCGGTACCAGCGCTTGCCGTTACGCTCAAACTCGGTAATGTCCTGAGCGGAGATTGAGGATACGGCGGCACCGGTATCGATACGGGCATCGAAAGTGGCATCAGCTTCCTTGACGTAGACGTACTCGTCCTCACCGAAGTACATCTTGCCATCAGGAGTCTGCAGGTCGTAATTGCGCAAAGGCTTTACCTCAGTCATTTCATTCTTGCTGGCCAGTACTCTGTTGTCATAAATGGAATCAACCAGAGACTGGTTCTGACGGCGCAGGGCTTTCATTTCGCTCAGCAGGGAACGACGGTAATCATCGGTTTCTTCACGCTGGGCATAGATTTCGGTCTTGAGAGCACCAAGGGTGGCGCGCTGACCGGAGAGCTCCTCGTTGATGCTCTGGATCTGACCCTTCATCTCGGTAAGACGAGCCGAGGTTGATGGCTCTTGATTGTCATCAGGAGCTGCATGGGCAGGACTGCCGGCAGCCATAAGGGCTACGGCTGTAATGAAGGCTGCTGGAAGCGCCTTGAGTTTAAGTTTGCTTTCCTTAAATTCGATCATGGTCAAAAGAACCTGTAACAATCAAAAATAACAACAAAAAAATATCCGCAGCACCGGCCTGTGCAGTCAGGACAAGCGGGCACAGCTGGAGACTGTCTCTGATGACATGGCAGGACAATACCTTGCAAGGTCAGAGGCGGCCAGGCAATGCCATAGCAGGCAATGCCAGAGATGGCCAGGCAGGCCATAGCTGGCTGCTACTCAGTCCGGCCAGGATGAAGCGGCCAGAAGCCTTATCTGCCAGCCCAGGACTGCTGGTGCTGCCTGCAAAAGTCCTCAGCATACATGCTCAGGGACTGATGCAGTTAATTCTTTTGCCCGCCTTGCTGTCATAGCAGCTGCCGGGCATTTAATGGTTTCCAGACACGATAAAGCGCCTCCGCCACTGGGGCCGGCAGGCACTGTCTGTTTGAAACTGGGGCTGCATCAGGTGCAGCAAAGTTCAGCCGGGATGCTGCAGCCGCAGATTATGCAGCTGGTACTGCTGCATCTGGAGCAGCAGGACTGGTCAAAGACTGCAGCTGCTCAGCCTGCTCAGGGGCCATCACGTGATGCCTGATGGCCAGATTTGAGCTGTGCTGTGCAGTGCAAAGCAGGGCTTTGTATGGGCGCCGGCTTACTGGAGTGAACCGAGGTCGGTATTGCCAGCTGTAAGTAAAAGCCTTGCGGCTTGGATTATTCGGAAACTGAATCAGATTGCATGGTTATCAGGACATAAGCGGGAGGTATACATGGCATAAGCTGCAGGGTACAGGAATAATGGATGAGATACACTTTGATGGCAGTTAATCAGTACAGCACACAAAGACCTCATGAATTATGTCAGCTCAGCTGCCCCTGACATGACAGATCTCTGTGGCGGGCTTTACTTTCACCAGCTATCTCCAGTCGAGCCTGCACAGGCTGGCTGTGTAACGTGTGAGTAAGGACAGCAGGCAGCACCTTTAGAGCCTGATTAAGGACGTCCGTCACGCGGCACTTTGCGCCGCCTGCCTTGTGTACACAGTAACGTTGAGCTCTGATCTGCGTCATTTGCATCAGGGCATCAGCGCCTGTAGTGGCAGGGCCTGATGTTATGGATAAGTGCAATTGCAGGCTTCAGTGTCTTTTGCAATCCTGCATCACTGTAGTCTGCAGTGCTGACTTGCATTCCTTAAATCTGAAAGTTATGGGCAGTACGAAAAGGTCTCATGTCGGTTAACGTGCAAGTCTTTGGCGACATCATTGTGTTAATCAGGGCTGGATATCTGCATAAGCTCATTGCAGTGAGCGCAGATAAAGCGGGCAGTTGATATATCCAGGTCGGAGCGGTCAGGGCAAACAGTCACATCGGGCTCGTATTTGCTCAAACCTGTGGTGTTAACAAGTGGGACTAAGAGTATCTCTTTTGCACAGCGCAGCTTTCAAAGATAAAGCTCAGGTACAGCACCTCATATTGACTTCTGAGGACAGGACCTCATCTGTAGATGTTAAGCATGTATAGGCCATTTCCCGGCCACATGGCCCGGATATGCAAACTGAGCATTATAAGTCAGAAATGCTCAGTATCCTGAAAAAATGGCAAAAAAATCAGCCATATCTTCATAACTGCATGCTCAGTCCGGCATACAGGCATGAAGACATGCGTCATGACAAAAGGCCTGGTGCACAGCCGTGCTCCATGGAGCACTCTGAATACACCGGGGCCTGGGACTCAGGCAATAACCTGGGATCAGAGATGATTTGAGCACGTCACCATAACAGAACAATGGATGCTTTATCACCCTCAGGACTTACTGACCTTGCTTAAGGCTATACTGACCTGGCTCGAGGCCATACTAAGGGCATAGCCTGGACATACCATGCAAAGCACAGCAATGCAGGCTGATATTCGCTGGCTTTGCCACATTTGCGCCTCTGATCCTCTGAATGATAAAAACTCATGCATTGGGCTGAATATGAACAGCGCCGTAAGTACTTTGTTTCCTGAATAACTGGCAGGCTGCTTTGCAGCTGAGCGTCCTTTTTCTACAGACTGAGTATTTTTCCTTCAGTCAGCACTCTGTCCCATACAGTCACGCAGCCATGACAGTCAAGGCGGTTAAATGAGGTCTTATGCATCCTCCCTGAGCAGTCTGTTACTGCGGTTGCTGTCGCAGCATCAGGCCTGTCTCTGACAGTAAGGACGAAGATTGGGTACAGCTGTATTGCTGAGCTGGTCTGAGCCAGGCCAGAACCAATGATCATGTAAAGACAAATACCAGCGTCCATACCTTTGGCCATGTCGATACCATCATCCATGTGTGTGACACTGAGAAGATTTCAGTACCTTGAGGCTTTTACGGTACTTGAGGTATGCCAGTGCCATGCTGCCATGGCCTGAAACACCATTGCAACAGCTGTCACTGGCATGATGGCTGTTATGACGGTTGAGCCCGGCCGAAGCAGGGAGCGGCATGCGGCAAGGTCATGAGCAGCAGGCTGACCTGCAGTGCTGACGGGCATGGGTGACCTGACAGTGTTGACCTGCCGGTGTTGTCCTGTACATACATTACGGCGTGATCCATATCACTTAAAAGTAGCGGAAAACATATAGCTAAACCTTAGGAAAAGACATCACTGTACAGCATTGGGGAAATCTGGGGCAAAATTTATCCTGATGCATAGAACTATAACTATGCTATGGTCTGAAAATGTCTTAAAAAAAGTCCACAGGGAGGAAAGGCGACTTTATGAGCCTGCTAAGGCAGGCACAGTTGCATTTTTGTGTGCACGAAAAGTCATGTGGCTGCAATTTGGGGCATGTTCCATTGGGGCTTTTGTGATCTGGATCTTGCTTTTGTTAGACTGCAAATACTTTCTGTAAGGACATTAACAAGGCTGTTGAACATCGACTGCCTCTGGAAGGAAGTGTTGCGTCATTGTGCCGCTCTGGCCAATGGCGCGGCCTCTATTATGGTTTACCCTGAACGAAGACAGCCCGGCCGGCACCCTTGTAGCTGGCTCCATCGCTGCCGATTTGCCAGCGCAACTGGCTGCTGAGCCCAGGTATATAACCATATAAGGAACGACTGTTAGTGTTTTTACGCAATGCAAATGCTTTAAGTCTGTACCTGAAAATGAACCTCCATATGTCCAGGCTCCATTAGACGACCTTGTCAAAGATTGAGCAATGGGTATATTGCAAAGCCACATGCCAGACAGCCTGGATTAACAGTTGTCGATGGTAATTGGCAGGACAAGGCTGCATAATCCGGTATTCCATGCAGTGGCACTTACTGGATTGGCAGGATCAGGTATGGCGTCCCGAAGTAACAGGAACTTGCTCAAAAGGGTCAGCGGTATTAGTGGCCGTGACAGAGGCAAGCGCCAGTCTTAAAACAATACATCTGTTAACAGGATGGGGCTAAGCTGTGAGCTTTTTAGCCAGCCTGTTCTCATCAATGCTGCAGTGGGCAGGCTATAGCCCCTATGGAAATAAGATGTCTTTTCTCGATACTCTGGGCCAGATGGGAGTGTTATTCCTGCTGGTCATAATTGGCTTTGTCTGTCAGAAGCTCAAGCTGATGAATGACGAATTCAACCGTTCTCTTTCTGTTCTTATCATCAATGTCACAGCCCCATGCATTATTCTCTCATCGGTAATGGGAGATACACTGCCTGAGCGCTCTGAGATTCTGCCTGTACTGTTACTTGGTACGGCAACTCTGATTATCATGCTGATTTGTGGTACTGTGCTGGCAAAGCTGCTGCGCTCTGATATTGAGGGCATATACAGCTTCATGTTTGCCTTTGGCAACATCAACTTCATTGGCCTGCCAGTGGTACTCTCACTCTTTGGCAGCTATGCCATTTTCTATATTTCGGTACTGACCATACCGTTTAATCTGCTCATCTTTCTTCTCGGACAGATCTTAATCTCAAGCTGCAATCCAAACAGGGCTCAGCGTAAGGTCAGATTCAACTGGCGCATGATTCTTTCCCCGGCTCTTTGCTCTACGTACATTGTCATAGCACTTGTGTTCTTTCAGATTAAGACCCCAAAGATCATCGGCGAGGCCTTTCATCTGGTAGGCTACATGACCATCCCTGCCTCACTGCTGGTCATAGGTTCGACCCTTGCCAATATCAAAGTACTTGAGATGTTCGGCAACTGGCGTATTTATGTGATGAGTGTGCTCAAACTTCTGGGTGTACCTTGTCTGATTTTCGGATTGTACTCCCAGTCTCCATTTGATCACCGCTATACCGATGTCCTTGTAATATTAAGCGCCATGCCTGTAGCCTCTTACGGCACCATGATCTGCCTCAAGGAGGGCATTGACCCAAAGGTTATGTCTCAGGGCACCTTTATGAGCACGCTGATGTCAGTATTCACCATCCCGCTGCTGGCCCTCATACTCTGACAGATCACCAGTAACTTACGGTTTACCCGGGCACTTACTGTTAACCAGGGCACTTACTGCTCACCCTGACGAAGGACAGGGCATGACCACGCTGCTTCTGCCAGTGCGATGTCATTGGCCCAGCTGCCCAGACCGATTGGATACTATCCCAATTGCAGCATTACGCGCTGCCATGAGAGCCATCTCTGACCATGATGTTTGAGATGGCTCTTTCTTTTGATAATTGCAGAGTTACTTTTGCCGTACTGAGGTAAGTGATTGACAATGATGTATTGGTCTAAACTTACGTATGAAGATATTGTGTCTGTAAAAGTAATGCCATGCCATTGGTTCCAGAAAAAGTATGTCCAAATAGCAATGTTATGCGCAACATTCAGGTATGCGATAAATAAGACATTACATGTAGATTTTTGTTGCAGTTCTCGTCAGTACCTGGTTTGAGGTTGGCAAGGGGCTTGCTAACGCCTGTTTATAAGAATGATCTGCCTGAAACTATGGATGTGACTGGCAGAAGGACTTAATGATTTTCAGGCCCGTCAGGGTCGATACTGTCCATTTGAGACGGAGAATATGTAATGGCCCTGTATGTAAATACGAACGTAAGCAGCATCAATGCTCAGCGCAAGCTCAGCAATGCCACCCTGAACCTGAATGTCTCCTACCAGCGCCTTTCCTCAGGTCTTCGCATCAACTCTGCCAAGGATGATGCCGCAGGCCTGCAGATCAGTGACCGACTGACCTCTCAGATTAACGGTCTCAATCAGGGTAACCGTAACACCAACGATGGTATCGCCCTTGCCCAGACCATCGAAGGAGCCCTGGACGAAACCACCAACATGCTCCAGCGTATCCGTGTGCTGGCAGTACAGTCCGCTAACGGCACCAACTCAGCTTCCGACCGTAAGGCTCTGCAGGAGGAAGTAACCCAGCTGTCTGAGGAAATCTCCCGTATCGCCAAGCAGACCACCTTTGCCGGTCAGACTATTCTCGAGGGCGCTGGCCAGGGACTTATCCCAGCAAATGGCAAGCTCACTTTCCAGGTTGGCGCTAACGCCGGCAATACTCTCAACCTGAACTGGTCAGTAGGTTTCACGTTAAGCGGAATTGCAGATCAGGCAGGACTGGCTGCAGCAAAGCAAACAGAGCAAAACGCTAAATATGGCTTAATGAAAAATGGTAACGCTGGCTCAATTCGTTTTACCATTTCTACTGCATCTCGTGCTACACATGTGCTTGAGAACATCGACGCTCTCATCCAGGCTGTAGATTCCAAGCGTGCCGGACTTGGTGCTTTACAAAACAGAATGGAGAGCACCATTCGTAATCAGGCTAACATCTCTGAAAACCAGTCTGATGCCCGCAGCAGAATTCGTGACACAGACTTCGCCTCTGAGACCGCAGCTCTGACCCAGAACAACATCATCCAGCAGGCATCCCAGAGTGTGCTGGCCCAGGCTAACCAGCGTCCAACTATCGCTCTGAGCCTGTTAGGCGGTTAACAGTTTTTCGAATTACTTTTCTCTATTATCATCGAGGCGGGGTTTCCCGCCTTTTTAACATCTAATATTATTGAAAAATATCGATGCTTGTTGACGTTTCATACAGGTACAGGTTCCGCACTGCTGTTCACAGATGCTAAATCGTTCGTGATTTTGGCGGAGTGGTGGGATGGGATGGGGATGATGATAATGATAATGATGGGATCGTCATAAGAGAAAAGGCAGCCTCTCTTTGTTCTAAAAGACTGCCTTTATATTTTGTTTTACAAAGTGTCACCACCGGCTGCTGACATTGATCAGAGAGTTTCAGGAATAAAAAACTGCATATATATCAGCTTTTATCAGATCTCACCAAGGGGCGTATGAGTTGCTTCTTGTAGATGCCCCAGCCAAAAGCATCCTGATAAATAAAGGATTCCTTCATCAAGCAAGCGGCGTGGTTGCCCTATATCAATACAAGTCAATGGAATGCCAACACTCATAAAACATGATAAATATGCGGTTTAAATTCCCCAAGACCTCTGCTCAATGTCAGGGCTGTGGTTTTAGCTGCACCATTGCCTGATGTGATGCCGTCTGGATTTGCCTTTCCTGCTGACGGGACTGTTTGGCTGTAGACATGCAGTCAGTCTTGAACCATCAGGTGCACAGACATGTACTGGCTGAGCCAGGGGCTGATGGGCCTGCTGAGCTCAGGTCAGACGGCCGGCTGGACTCAAGGCTGACGGGATGAGGTCTGGGACCGTGCACCTGAAGCTTTTGCTGCAGGTGCGGGGCGGCTGACCTGAGTGGCTGTCAGCTATTTGTGGCTTAGGTGTTGACTGTGGTCTTGTCCGGGGAGGCCAGGGCGGCGCCTATGGAGGCGGCGCTTGAGTGAGAGTACAGGGCGCGCAGTACCATTTCCAGGGTCTGGATGCGGCTGCGGGTCTGAGTCTCGGGCAGGTTGTAGCGCAGACAGTCAGGGCGCGGGATGCGGTACTCGTTGTGCTTTGATTTAACTACCAGGGAGACCATATAAGCCGGGTCGACTTTGTGGTGTTCAGAGAAAGTAATCAGAGCACCTGAGGCATCGCCGCCAATCTTGGTAATGCCCAGAATGGTGGCCATGCGTCTGAGACGAGAGATGCGCAGCAGGTTGACGGCCTCTGGTGGCAGATTGCCAAAGCGGTCAATGAGCTCAATTTTGAGATCATCAAAATCAAGATCGTTTTGACATGCTGCCATGCGCTTGTACAGAGACAGACGGGTATTGACGTCTCTGATATAGCTCTCTGGGAGCAGAGCTGAGATATTGAGGTCAATATCGCACTCATTGAGGTTAAGCTCGCTAAGACTTGGCTCACGGCCCTCCTTAAGGGCGGTAACAGCAGCATTGAGCATGTCCATGTACAGGGAAAAGCCAATGGAAAGGATCTGACCTGACTGCTCCTCACCAAGAAGCTCACCGGCACCACGTATTTCAAGATCGTGAGAGGCCAGCACAAAACCTGCGCCCAGCTCGTCGATAGAGGCAATGGCCTCCAGGCGGCGCTTGGCGTCGGCTGCCAGATACTCTGTTGGCGGAGTAAAGAAGTAGGCATAAGCCTGGTGGTGGGAACGTCCTACACGTCCGCGAATCTGGTGCAGCTGTGCCAGACCGAGGCGGTCCGCACGGTTGATAATAATGGTATTGGCCGTAGGTACGTCAAGACCGTTTTCCACAATAGTGGAGCACAGCAGCACATTAAAGCGCTGATTGTAAAAGTCCTGCATTACCTTCTGCAGACGGCGTTCTTCCATCTGGCCATGAGCTATCTCAATCTGAGCCTCAGGCACCAGTTTGTTGAGCTCCTCAAGCTTGAGCTCAATGGTAGAAACATCATTGTGCAGATAGTAGACCTGACCACCGCGGCGCAGCTCACGCATAATGGCTTCACGGCACAGGGTATCAGAGCCCGGGCTGATAAATGTCTTTACTGCCAGACGGTGAGCCGGTGGGGTGGCAATAATGGAGAGCTCACGCATACCCTCCATGGCCATGTTCAGGGTACGTGGAATAGGGGTTGCGGTAAGGGTGAGCAGATCAACCTCAGCACGAAGGGCCTTAAGTCTTTCTTTCTGGCGGACACCAAAGCGGTGTTCCTCATCAATGATGAGCAGGCCCAGATCCTTAAACTGGACTCGCTGTGAGAGCAGGGTATGGGTGCCAATGACAATATCGAGGCTGCCTTCCTTGAGGGCATTAATAGTAGCCTGCTGCTGTTTGGCTGAGCGGAAGCGGCTTAAGGTATCTACAGTAATGGCTGTAGTGGCAAAGCGCTCCTTGAAGTTTTCATAGTGCTGTTCAGCCAGAATGGTAGTAGGGGCAAGTACAGCCACCTGCTTGCCATTCATGGCAGCGATGAAAGCGGCACGCAGAGCAACCTCGGTCTTGCCAAAGCCTACGTCACCACAAATAAGGCGGTCCATGGCTACAGGCTTCTTCATATCAGCAATAGTCTGCTCAATAGCCTGAATCTGGTCGTCTGTCTCCTCATAAGGGAATGAGGCGGTAAATTCCTCCAGAGCATGCTCATCGACCTTAAAGGCAAAGCCACGGCGCAGCTCACGCTGAGCATAAACATCGAGCAGCTCGGCGGCCACATCGCGTACACGCTGGGCAGCCTTGTTCTTCTTTTTGGCCCAGGCATCGGTACCAAGCCTGGACAGTTCAGGGTTTTCCTCACCTGAGTAGCGGGCGACCTTGTTAAGTGAGGTAATAGGAATGGAGAGCATGTCACCATTGCGGTATTCAATGGTCAGATACTCACCGGCAATACCGTTGATGACCTCGGTCTTAAGGCCACGGTAGCGTCCAATACCATGATCAATATGAACCACAATCTGACCCTCAGTAAGCTGGGACAGATTTTTGATAATGGTATCCTGGTCTATCTGTTCGGCACGGCGGTTACGACGGCGCTGACGAACTACCTTGAAGCCCAGCAGCTCAGTTTCGGTCAGGAAAGCAACCGGACGGAGATCAGAGCCGTCATGAGGTGCGCTTATGCGGGCCTTTTTCTCTGTGGTTATGGAGCTGTTATTGCTCTTGAGGGCTGCAAGGGCTGCAGCCTTGTCATAAAGCACGCCCTGATCAAATGGGGACACAGTAATCATCAGAGCGTCCGGCGACTCAAGGAATTCCTTGATATTTGAAGCTCCACGCATGCCAAATTCCTGAACAACGGATGCAGGAATAAGATCGCGCAGACTCTGACGACGGCCCTCGGAAATGGCTGAAATCAGTACACGGCCACCCTTTTTGCCACAGAAGTCCTTTAAAAACGCAGCAAGACCGGCAGAGCTGTTGCGGTCTCTGTGATTCAAGGAAATCTCAGGCACACCGGCGCATGGGGCATTAAAGTTGTCTTTTGCCTTGCTGACAAATAAAGGCTTAATGATTTCCTTTGCGCTGTCAGTATCAGTCACTGCGCCGTCTGCTTCGGCTGTGTCGGCAGCTGGCTCCGCTGCAGCTGCCTGAGCGGCCAGAGATTCCACGTCAGCAGCGGACGCTGCCTGTTTGCCCTTGCCTTTTGCCGGGGCTTTGCGCTTTGATGTGCTGGCTGATACTGCGCTGTCAGCGTCTGCTGAGGCGGCGGATTCGGATATCTCGGCGGCATATGGTGCATCGGCTGCATCAGTTAACTCGGCGGCATATGGTGTATCGGATGCATCGATTTGTGGGGCGGCCAGCTGCGCAGTATCAATGGCTGAAATGAGCCCGTCAGCGCTTTCATCGCTGGCTGGAGGGGCGCTTTTGGCCTTGCTGACTCTGGTCTTTGCCTTGTCCTTTGAGGTGGATTCAGTCTGAGCTTTGCTGTCATTGGCCGGCTCAGGAAGCCCCATCTCAGCACAGCTCAGGGCTGACTGCTTTAAGGTAATACGTGGCCTGTCCTTGAGATTTTCGTAAAGCTCTTCACGGCTGAGGAAAATGTCATAGACAGGAAGAACAGGGTGGTCGATATTACCTCTGAACATTTCGGCACGCTGGTGGAGATAGAGGTCGTACTCATGAAGGGCACGGTCAAAATCACCGGTCAGAATGAAATTGAAGCGGTCAGTGAGGTAGTCGAAAATGGTGGCTGTTCCACCAAAGAACAGAGGCAGATAGTATTCAATACCTGCAGGGATAGAGCCACGGGAAATGGCCTTGTACACAGTCTGTGAGCTGAAATGGGTATGAGAGAAGGCATCACGGTACTGAGAGCGGAAGTGAATCACGCCTTTTTCATCAAGAGGGAATTCGTTAGCCGGGAGAATACGAATTTCCTTTATTTTCTGACCATCAGTGCTGCGCTGACTGGAAATATCAAAGGTCTTAATGCTTTCTACTTCATTATCAAAAAAGTCGATGCGCAGAGGGCTGTCATAGCCCATAGGGAAGATATCAATATGATCGCTGTGATGAGCGAAGTCTCCATGGTGTAAGACCTGCTCAACTTTGTTATAGCCATTACTGATAATAGTCTCGCGTACCTCCAGCGGATCGCGCTCATCACCTCTGGCAATAATAAAGGAGTTGGAGCGGATGTACTCAACAGGGCAGAGACGCTGCATTACTGCATTGATAGAGGTAATGACTATACCTCCTCTGATTTCCGGGGCGCGGGCCAGAAACTCAATACGTGAGGAGATAATGTCCTGGTGAGGGGAGATCATGTCATATGGCAGGGTCTCATAGTCCCTGAAGTTCATGATGTTCTCATGAGGGCAAAGCCAGCGCAGCTCCTGGTCAAGACGGGCAGCTACCAGTGGATCAGAGCAGATCACCATAACAGGACGCGGGTCTGAAGCCTTAAGAGCAGCAATTTCCACAGCAAGAGCACAGCCCTCGAGATTACCAAGGACATGGTCCCTGTTATCAAAGGAGCTCATGAGAAGTTGAGAGTTCACCATGTATATAACCTTGTTCTTAATAAATCTTTCCCTTTGCGCTCGCGGCAAAAGAGGCGGCTCTAAGTGCCCTGACGACTTTGAGGCTGCTCTGTATTCAAATTTGTATCACCGGGTCTCGACATATTCGGGCTAAAGGCCCGGCAGGCAGATATCCGGCTGAGTATAAGCTGCAACAGGTGCCTGTGCGCATGCCTTACTGTGTCAGTTCGTGCTGTGTCGGTACATGCTGTGTCAGTCAGTGCTGTGTCACTACATGCTGCATCAGTTCGTGCCGGATCTTTCCGTGCTGTGTCAGCCATTGCTGCAACAGATGCTACTAAACATATTGTGCTGCAGTATGACGGCTGAAATATGCAGTATGACGGCTGCAAGCTGCAGGCTGCTCGTCAGCAACAGCAGACTGAGCTGCATACTGCACTTAAGCTGCTGGCAAGCAGTCAGCGTCATGCTGTACTTAAGCTGCTGGCGAGCAGTCAGCGTCATGCTGTACTTAAGCTGCTGGTGAGCAGTCAGCGTCATGCTGTACTTTGCTCTGGCTTTAACCAATGCAAACAGGGCCGCTGACATTGCTGCCCGGCCGGAATAGTTTAAGAGCCCAGATATCCCTGTACCTGAGCTTGATAAGGCGGCACAGCCCGTATCATGGACATGTGTCTTACGTAATAATTCACAGCGTAGTAACAATACATGCAATGGGCATTATGCTCCACAGGCAAGTCATGTTGGCTGCGTGGATTTAATTAATCGTGCAGGCTCAAAGCCCATGACGGAGCCACAGTCTCAGTATGGCCAGATGCGGGGTAGTAACCACGAGGCTGCTGGAACAGCACAGGGCAGAGCGCTACCTGAGTACTGAAACTATGCCAGGCAGGCTGTAAGCATTGCCATGTGGTCATACATTGCATGTTTAGCCTGTTCGCATGCGACAGTCACTTTTGAGCAGGGGCTGCAACCATGGCATTAAAAAGGCCAGAACTTGCATTGCCTGTCATTACATCGCATGTAATTTCATCGCATGTCATTACCTGTCTTTTGCCCGGTGCTCATAATGAATCGTACTGTTCCGGCCTTGATCCCTGAATAAGAATATTAGTACAGGCTGACAGTACGCCTCTGATTAAGCATCATTACTTTCGGACTTAATTATAGCGGCTGTTTGCATATAACGCACAGCGTACCGGGAGTGCACACATGGCTATGATTATCAGATGTTTTGCACGCTACGGTTTTCCGTCCCCGGCACTAAGCTGGCCTCCTTACCTTAGTACCTTACCTGAATACCTTACCTGAATACCTCACCTGAATACCATGCTTGAGTCCCAGGCAATGGGAATAACAGCCAGAGCCTGCAGCGGTTTCTGAAATAGGGGCAGGAAGGCAGGCATGCTGCAGTACTCTTGTGATTATGTCTTTAAGCTCAAAAATCGAGCCCGTAAGCCCTTACGCAGGAGCAGTATGACCTGTGGCGGGGAATTGTTTTTTGCGCGGGCGCTGCCCGTATTTGCTCCTTTTGGCAGCGTTTAAGTCCAGAAAGGGGCAATGAGCTTTATTTTTGAAGTGAGCTTATACAGCGCTAAGTATGTGCTGTTAAAATCAGCCCAAACAGCACTGAATCTGATTTATATCAGGAAACAGCTGACAGATTACGTAAACTGAATATATCGCTGCGTGCCTGTCATATGGTGCATTAATGGCATGCCCGGTGCGCTCAGGTTGTGCAGGTTTTATAATAGACGCCTGACTGAGTAGAAGTTTTGCTCTGAAATAGTGAGCTCCAATGGTGTCTATCAAAGAATACTGCGATTTATGCCATTAACCAGGATGCTCTGTTCTCATCATAGATTGATTTTCAGGCAGTTATTTTTGCATGACCGGCAAGTCCGTCATGATGGTTAGTTTTAAAGCTTTTGAAATTAAATTCCCCGGGGCGTGAACATACCAGGCCTGATAATACTGAGGTAACAGACCCGAAATGGCGATCTGATGGCAGGGGAGAGTAATACCCGTCTTTTGAGTTATCAGAAAGACAGACAATACTGTATTGCCTCAATGAAGTCTGTCAGTGCTGTCCTGGCACACTCCCTGGGGACAGCAATATGATTAAGTATGTATGTGTAATGGCCGGAGGCGGAACACCCCGCAAAACTGGCAAATCAGAAATGTTAGAAGGTACATGTCATGAGAATCAATCTGCGCAGCTACAGTTATTTGCTGCTCTGGTTTGGTCTGATTGTGGTGGGATCGAGTCTGACCCCTTATTTTGCCAACGACTACCGCTATTTGCTGGTGCAGGGTACAGATGAACTTGTTTCCTCTTTCAGTGACATCATTGTCTCCCAGTACCGCCATTACTTTGAGTGGGGTGGACGCACTCCTGCGCATGTAATTGCCCAGACACTGCTGTGGTGGGGCAAGCCTGCTTCAGCTGTCGCTCAAGCCTTTGCCTATGCCGTACTCATCCTGTTTATCTACTACAACGCCTATGGCATCAAGCCAACCTTAAGACTGCGCTTTATCCCTGTCTTTATCATCACCTTCCTCCTCTTTGCACAGATGCGTGCATGGGGTGAGGTAGTTTTTAACATCGTAAGCTCTGCCAACTATTTGTGGACTACAACTATTGTGCTCATGTTCCTGCTGCCTTACCGCATTTCCATGAAGCGCGAAATTGAGCTCCACCCGCTGCTGCTCTGTCCTATGATGTTTGTGCTGGGTATTCTGGCCGGATGGTCCAATGAAAACACCTCAGCTGCTGTAGCGACTGGCCTTGGACTGTACCTGATTTACTGCTTTAGAACTCATAATCTGAGCATCTGGCAGGTTCAGGGCTATATATCTTTCCTCATTGGTTTTGCCCTGTTAATCTTTGCTCCTGGCAATCAGGCCCGTCTGTCCACCATGGAAGATAATGGCTTTGATGCTCTTGAGCACACCATCAGCTCCATAGACATTTTCTTTGAAAGTCTGCTTGCCTGCATTCTGCTTCTGGCAGCATCGGTCTACCTGCGCTGGCGTGCCCGTCGCAGTGTGCTCATCGGCGATAAGTATGTAAGTGCCGCTGCTTCTGAAAATGCATCTGAAGCCTCCGCCTTATCATCTGATGATGACAATGCCGGACAGTCTCCGGCCTTACTGTCACGCTCCTCTCCTCTGAGTGGTCCAGGTGCTCTGTTACCATCTGAATATCATGGCAGCATGTGGTTTATCTACACCGGCATGTTCACCTTATTCCTGATGATCTTTGCTCCTAATTTCCCGGCACGTTCTGCTACTCCATATACCATCTTTACCATTATCGGTATTATTGGCCTTGGTAACGTAGTGATAGAGCGCTGTGGCTCAATCTTCTCCGAGAATGTTACCCGCATCATGATGATGGCTGCTACCCTGCTTATGACAGCCGGTATCATCAATGCCATTTACTGCACCATCATTATCAATACTGACCAGAAAGTACGTGAGGCAGAAATTCTGACTCAGCTTGAAGAGGGCCGCACCCACCTGGTAGTAAGTCCAATGCATGCCTATACCTACAAATTCCTTTATGTAGCTGATGTACGTGCTGACAAGAACTACTGGACCAACAAAATTATCGCTCACTTCCTTGGCGTAGAGTCTATTGCCCGCAGCTGCGACTATCCGGTCTCAGGTATTAACAAGGACTTTAAGTTCTTCAGCGGCCGTTATGACAACAGCGAGTGTAACCTCAAGGTCACGACTCATCCTGACGTAAGCCCGGCTCAGAAATAGCCACTCCACAACAGCCCTCATCCAGAAGCATGCCATCAGCAGTACCTGTCATTATGGCTGGCACGGCTGCTTTAACAGCAGCTGCTGCAGAGCAGCCATTTGCGCTGCGAGCTGAGCAGGGCAGATTAAGAGTGAGTTATATCTGCTTTTTATCTGATAAAGGCCGCGTTGCGGCCTTTTTTGACGTTAGATCTGTAACAGCCGGAAAACTTTTCCGGAGCTGGACACAAGCATATAAGCACAGGGAATGATCCATGGACAATTTTGAGTTTTACCGTCCTACAGCCTATTACTTTGGTACCGGCAGAGAGAATGAAACAGGCAAGATAGTCGCAAACCTGGGACGCAGCCGCATTCTGGTGATTTACGGCGGCGGATCCTGCGTACGCTCAGGACTGCTTGGTCGCGTAGAACAGTCCCTGAAAGATGCAGGTCTTACCTGCATGTCTCTTGGTGGTGTGCGTCCAAATCCACGAGCAGATCTCGTCTATCATCTTATTGATGAGTGCCGTCGCTTCAAGGCTGACTTTGTGCTGGCCGTAGGTGGCGGTTCCGTAATCGATACCGCCAAAGCTGTAGCTCTTGGTGCTGTCGATGACGGTGACTTCTTTGACTTCTGGACATCAAAGCGTGAGCCGAAAGCCACTCTTGGTACCGGAGTTATTCTTACCATTCCGGCTGCAGGTTCTGAAGGTTCCTCCAGTGCTGTCATTCAGAAAGAAGAGGACGGTTCCTTTATCAAGTGTGGTCTGACCTCTCCACTTAATATTCCTGTCTTTGCTATCTTAAATCCTGAGCTTACCCGCACTCTGCCTCCATATCAGACGGCCTGTGGCGCCGTGGACATGATGGCTCATGTCATGGAGCGTTACTTTACTAATACACCCGAGGTATCCATTACTGACCGTCTGTGTGAGGCCGTTATGTGCTCCATTGTAGAGACAGCTCCTCGTGTGCTGCGTGACCCCAATAACTATGAGGCCCGAGCCAATCTCATGTGGGCAGGCACCCTTGCCCATAATGACACCTGCGGTGTAGGCCGTGAGCAGGACTGGGCTACTCATGCCCTTGAGCATCAGCTCAGCGCCCTGTATGACGTAGCTCATGGTGCAGGACTGGCTGTAATGTTCCCTGCATGGATGGAGTACACCATGGCGCACAACCCTATGCGCTTTGCCCAGTTTGCCTCCCGTGTGTTCGGTGTAGCCATGGACTTTGAGGATCCTCGTCGTACTGCCCGTGCCGGAATAAGCGCCCTTCGTGCTTTCTTCAAGTCCATGGGCATGCCACTTAACTTTGAGCAGATTGGTGCCCGTGCCGAAGATATTCCTCAGCTGCTGCGCATGCTCTCCCGTGCCAAGAAGAACGTAGGCCGCTTTGTCCATCTTACCCCTGAGGACTGCGAGGCTATCTACAAAATCGCCGCCACCACCCGTGGCTGATGCTCCTCCAGCATATAGCCACAGCAACATCATCACCATCACCATCACCAGCCCATCCCTGTCTTTGCCAGCAGGCACTTGACACAGTAAGTGGCCTTATAAGCTGGGGGTTATTCGGTTTCACCGGTGTTTATTGGCAGCATATTACAGGATCAGGGATACAGTATTTACACAGTCCTCGTATTTCACCCGGAAATACGGGGTTATTCAAAGCCCCCATATCCTTATGGATGTGAGGGCTTTTTGGTTTTATAAATCATAGTCGAAAACAATTTCTGTGCTTTGTATGTTTCATAATATGTTTTAGAGATTGTCTAGTGAAACAACTTATGGCTCTCAAGTGGTATTGAGCAAAAAATACTGAAGGGTTTACCGGCCCCCGTTTGAAAGTGCGTAAGCTGCCATATGAAAGAGTTGCACAAACAGGGTGCCTTATGCGTGAAGCATGGGGCACCCTGTTTAGTTTCTGATTGGCAGCGGCACTTCCGCCAAAAGATCTCACTCCTTATGAGCCGTCCCCAGAACAAGGGATATTCAGCCCCATTAATAAGGTTGCTCTTATTGCTCAGCAGACCTGGTTTTCTGGCTGTTATGGTTGTGCAGGCACAGGCAAGTGGCGTGGGCATGCAGCCGGGGCCGGGACGCTTTTTTGTCCTGTTTTTTCGGCTTTTTGTCCTGGCAGGAGCCGGACAGGGACCGGGCAGTGGCATTTTTGATTGTGGTGGAAGATAGATTTTTGCCGATTTTAGGGCTCTGTGATTTAGGGGATGGGGGTTGAGCTGGTACTTTCAGCTTGTATACAAGCACTTTTAGTGATGAAAATAGCATGTTTATCACTTTGGTGGGGGATGAAACCCGGCAGGTGACGTGCTGATGGCTGTTTGTGAAATGGCTTGTATTGCGATCGAGTGGCTTTTTGAGATGAAATTTTCAGCTGGCGGGTGATTTTCAGTGAAAAACTGCTCCCAAGTAGTATTTGTGGCTAAAAATCCTGTTTCCAGAGCTTAAATTACCTTAAATCTCTAAAAACAGCTTATATATGGGATCTTTATTTCAGGGAAAATGTAACAAATCGTACCTTTGAAAAAACCGAAAATACCGATTTACTGTAAAAACAGGATTTTCAAATGAAAAACGGTATCAGCCAGGTAAGGTTTTTTCAGGATCCCAGTCACATTAATCGTGTATCGGATCGCCAATAATGTGCCCATCAATCAAACAGACATACCGGGTGCATTCGGGCCGTGAGGTCCTGAGAAATCCGGAGGGCAATCTGAATCTGACTGTTGTGGTGCTGCTCAATAGCACGTTCAGGATCTGCGGCAGATACAGATTTGTTTCAGTACTACTTTTTAACGAGTAATACATGAGCACTTGTGGCTATTACAGCCCGATGACGGTCTGCCCAGGCAGAGCGTTGTAAGGACTGCCGGCAGTTGCAGTGCAGTCTGATCAAACACTCAGCTGACAGGAAATTGTGTACCCCCACAGTCTTTCTTGCCTGAGCACAAAAAGCAATACCAGTTAGTTGAGAGAACATAAAACAGGTATAGGAGCATTATCATGACCTCACCGTCGGGGCAGAGCAGCACTGTAAAGAGCAGCAATACCCGAAGCGACAAGCCGCTTATTGTTATTTCCATGCTGTCTATTTTGCTTATTGCAATAGCCATCAGTACCATGCCGGATGTGACCAATCAGTGGGCCAGTACCATATTTAACGGTATTACCTCTTATCTTGGCGCTATCATCCAGGCAATTGTGCTGGCAGGATTTGTCTTCATTGTCTACATAGCTATCAGCAAGTACGGCAATATCAGACTGGGTGACCAGGAGCCTGAATACAAGACCCTGCCATGGATCTTCATGTTTATCTGTGCCGGCATGGGAGCATCAGCTCTTTACTGGGGCATCATTGAGTGGAGCTACTACTATCAGGGACCAGGTCTGAGCCTTGAGCCAAACTCTACTAAAGCTATGGAAATGTCCGTTCCTTTCTCCTTCTTCCACTGGGGTGTTGGTGCATGGGGTACATATGCTGTAGCTTCGGTAATCATGGCTTACCACTTCCATGTTCGTAAGAACAAGGGTCTGGCACTGTCAAGCATCATCTCCGCCATCTTCAAGGTTCGTACCGATGGCGCTGTAGGCAGAATTGTGGATCTGATCTTCCTCAACGCCTCAGTAGGTGCTCTGACTTTATCTCTGGTCATTTCTGTAGCTACCTTAACCAACGGTCTGTCATTCCTGATCGGTACTCCTAACAACTTTACCGTTCAGGCCATTGTAACCATAGGTGCAGCCACAATCTTCGCTCTGTCAGCCTACATCGGTATCGGCAAGGGCATGCAGCTGTTAAGCTCCATCGTGGGTTACGGCTCTCTGATTCTGGCTTTCGTAGTCCTTGTTCTTGGTCCTACCCAGTTCATCGTTAACAATATCACCAGCAGTATTGGTCTTACTTTACAGAACTACTTCCAGATGTCCTTATACACTGAGCCATTTGGCACAGGCGACTTTACCAGGTCCTGGACAGTGTTCTACTGGCTGTGGTGGATTTCCTACACCCCAGGTATGGCCATGTTCGTAACCCGCGTATCTGCCGGACGCAAGATTAAGGAGCTCATCTGGGCCCTGATTATCGGCTCCACCTCAGGTTGCTGGTTCTACTTTGGTGTACTGGAGAGCTACTCAATCCACGAGTTCATCTCCGGCGGTGTTAACACAGTTGAAATTGTTAACAGCCTTGGAGGTGACGCAGCAATCGCCCAGCTGCTCGACAAGCTGCCATTAGGAACTCTGTTACTTGCTGTATTCCTGTTCCTCATGGTTATCATGCTGGCCTCTCACATGGACGCTGTAGCATACGCAATGGCGGCTACTGCAACCCGTAACCTTGGTGAAGGTGAGGATCCTTCCCGTGCCATGAAGCTGTTCTGGTGTGTGATTCTGACCCTGATTCCGCTGGCCATTCTCTACACCGACGCTCCACTGTCGACTGTTAAGACCTCAGCGGTAATGACTGGTATTCCTTTCCTGGCAATTTTGCTCATTACCTTTGTAGGATTCTTAAAGTGGCTTTTCAATGACTACGGTCATGTTCCAGCCCACACCATCGACACTTACGTGCTCAAGGTTGAGGCTCACGACGAAGAGCAGAACTTCGCAGTAGGATCCAGGGTAGATGCCCGCGCTGAGGCAGCACAGGCCAAAGCACTGGAAAAGGCCCGAGAAGAGGCCCGCAAGGAAGAGGTTAAGGACGATAAAACGCCCATAATCTAAAAACTGACTACGGCAGCAGGATGCTGCCAGCCCAAAAGGCACATCCCTGAGCCCCGGGCTCAGGGAAAGCAGCAGGAAGCTGCAGACAGACTAAATGCTGTCACTACCTCCCTGATAAGGGTAACGAGGTCTGACAAAGACCGCCCCGGCCTGAGCACCATCAGGTGCTCAGTGCCCGGAATTTACAGTCTCACCTTAAAGCTCAGACTGATAAAGCCCGGTCTGATAAAGCCCGGTCTGATAAAGCTAAGTCGCTCAGGTGAGCAGCAGTACAGGTCAAAACCTGTCAGGGCAAGAGCCAGAACGACGCAGCGGCAGGCACGCCGCACAGTAAATAGTGCCTGGGATGCCGGTACTGTCAAATAATCACTGCCCCTGCAAAGGCCTGGAGGGCCTGAAGTAAGACATATACAGTCTGAAGGAAGTCATAGACAGTCTGAATTAAGTCCATGACTTAACAGCTGAACAAAACACCAGCAGAATTACAGCGACCTTTACTGTGCCGTGAGGCTCTTAAATGAGACGGGCAGTACTGGTCGGGCTTACAGCCTCAGTTTCCCCGGGTACTGCAGATATGTACCGTATGCCCGGGACAACAGTTCGATGCTTACTGTTGAGCATCACAGAAAATAAATCAATCCGGGACTGTCAGCGCCTTTGAGGCCTGCAGTCTTAAAAGACTGTATATGAAGTCTTTGACAGCGGTCCCCAGGGGCCCCGGCAGGATTTATACCCCGAAGCTTTGATCCAACATACAGGGGATTTTCAGGAGCACACCCAGGACAGCAATGTTGTTGAGGTCTGACTCCGGACGGCGCTGCCTTAAGGTCATTAATGATCTGCAAAGGCAGATACTCCTGGCTGCAGGGACGCAGCAGGGAGTGGCATAACAGCTTGTGCTGCCGGTCCGTGAGGATGATTATGGGAACTGCCCTGTAAGTGCTCCATGTAAAAAACCCTGGCCGGTATCCACTTTGCGTTAACAGCCGGCCTTTTATACACACATCAGGAGATAACTATGAAAGCCTGCAGCTTCACCTTACCACATGACTTCTGCAAGGACGCAAGGAAGGCCTATACCCTGCCAGCCAGGTTCTACACCTCCCAGGATGCCTTTAACTATGAGGCTGACGAGATCTTCGCCAAGTCCTGGCTGTGCATGTGTCATGTCAGCGAGGTAGCCAAGCCAAATCAGTATGTAACCCGCGAAGTATTAAATGAGTCCATCTTAATTGTCCGTGGTCGTGACAATCAGCTGCGTGCTTTCTACAACGTCTGTCCGCACCGTGGTCACCGCCTCATCGAGGGCTCCGGCACCTGTAAGAACGTTATCGCCTGTCCTTACCACGCCTGGACCTTCAAGCTCGACGGCACCATGGCTTCCGCTCCTAACAGCGAGAACATATACGACTTCAACCTCGATGAGTCCTGCCTGACCCCAATGAAGGTCGAAGAGTACGCCGGTTTCGTATTCATCAACATGGATCCTGAGTGCAAGACCACTGTTGAAGACCAGCTTCCAGGCCTCAAGGATGCCGCTTTAAAGGCACGTCCAGAGATGTATGACCTCAAGCTGGCCGCCCGTTTTGTAACCAGGACCCCAGCCAACTGGAAGAACATCGTTGACAACTACATGGAGTGCTACCACTGCGGTCCATCCCACCCAGACTTCGCTTCCTCCGTACAGGTAAGTGACTACTGGCACAAGATGTACAAAAACTGGTCCTTACAGTGGGGCCGTGCTATCTCCTCTGACTCCTCCTTCGCTTTCGAGGGTGACAGCTCTTCCTTCTCCGGCTTCTGGCTGTGGCCATGCACCATGTGGAACGCCACTCCAGTTCCAGGCATGCTGACAGCAATCTTCGAGTACCCACTGGATGCCGAGACCACTCTGCAGCACTATGACATCTTCTTCACCAACGAAGAGCTCACTCAGTACCAGAAGGACCTCATCGTATGGTACCGCGACGTATTCCGTCCAGAGGATCTGAGTCTGGTTGAGTCCGTACAGAAGGGCCTGCATTCCCGTGGCTACCGTGGCCAGGGCCGTATCATGGCTGACAGCACCGGTTCAGGTGTTTCCGAGCACGGTATCGCTTACTTCCACTCCCTCGTTGCTCAGTACTACACTGAAGACAAGCTGGGCAAGTGCGACAAGTAAGCGCTCTGCAGCTTAAGCTCTCACTAAATGGCCGCTGCCGTCCTAATAAGGCAGTGTCCCGGACTGCTCACGAAGGTCCGGGACCCGGGCTAAGTCCCGGGGCTCACAGGTGAGTTCCAGCCCTGTTGTACTTTCGAGCAGGGCAGGACAAAAAACTTCTCAGAGCGGCCTTAAGTCGCGGTGGCGCGGCCGTCCGGCAGCAGCTGAGCGCAGGCTCAGTCAAGTGCGGGCGAACAGTCAGCTCCGTCATCGACCTCAAGGTACAGTCCTGAAATATGGACCATCCTCTGAAAGGGCCCGTAAGTAAAATTCAGCTGTGCTGAATGCTGTTGCCCCTGTCCTGGGCGCTGATATCATGAATCATTCTGACTCTGATTTGAGATTTCAGCGCCCAGGGCAGGAGCAGCAGCGGCTTATGGCACCGGGGCAGGCAGCCTGCGCAGCCGGCCCCTGGGGCTACCGGGAACTTGTCCGGGAGCTCCGGAACTCAGTCTGCAGTTGCAAACTGACCGTCTTACAGCCATGGTCCACCCCGCAAAAGGACAGGGATGTAAGCCAGCACAGGCCTTTACAGGCCTGAGGCCGATACCTTGTGTTCCGGCCTGCAGATGGCAGCGTCTTATGGCGCTGTCACCGGCATCAGCAATGTTCTTCCTGTCAGATACGATCGTAACGCAGTCACTGCGGCTCTCATGGCGGCAGTGCCTGAAGTGACAGCTGTGCTCCTTGACTGTCATCAGGGCCTGCAGCCAGGTTGCGATTTTCAGGTCCATACAGCGACGCAATTTAGTGGAGCTGAAGTCATGCCTCAGTGTCTGTTACAGAACGGATGCGCCTGGTCTGACACGCTCGCATCTGTCAGGAGAACATATCTGGTGCAGGTTTTGCCGGGCATGCCTGTGGACTCTGTCTGCAGCTGTTTACAGGGCAGCTGCATGTCAATCCTCATGCAGCTCCTTATGGCGGTTAAACCAGAATGACCGCCATACCGGCTTTCTGCCATGCTCCATCAGGCCGCTGACCGGGCTTCCCCGGTCCGGGCAGCGGTACTGACCGGTCAGTCTCAGTCAGGCAGGCAGGTCCATCCCGCAACCGGACCTGCCAGCATGGCGCAGCTGCAAGACTGTGCTCCTCATTTTGCAGATCTGAGCA
The DNA here is from genome assembly GCF_023050955.1 of Anaerobiospirillum sp. NML120511. Taxonomy (NCBI): domain Bacteria; kingdom Pseudomonadati; phylum Pseudomonadota; class Gammaproteobacteria; order Aeromonadales; family Succinivibrionaceae; genus Anaerobiospirillum; species Anaerobiospirillum sp. NML120511. Next base: position 78,691 of record NZ_JALKIK010000008.1, on the reverse strand, counting down.
GTTAACTCAGGCTGCGCCATCACAGCCTCAAAGGCACAATTACATCTGAGCACAAAGCTGCTCACTTTCATTCGGCCTCATAAGGGCATTAACAAGACCTCAAAGTTCAGGCTTTGCGGGCAGAAATTTTATTTCCTAACGTGCAGCATTAGCCGCTGCATGCCGGAGCTCAAGGGCTCATTAACAATGCATTGAGCCCCCATGCTGGACGCAACAGTGTGCCAGCCCCATGGCAAGCCATGACAAAGATTAATGGGCCAGCAGGTAACGATATTTTCTGTCAGTAAGTAAGACTGTAAATCATAAGCAAGTCAGCAGAAAGTCGATAACCAGGCTGCATGGCCGTCATCACTGTCAGAGAAAAACAGACATCAATATCACTGCCGGAAAAGGCTGGCGCTCACAAAGCCATATGCCAGCTCTTTAACTGAGGCACATGGCAGTGGCAAACTGTCAGGATTTGCAGGCTCAAGCCTGCCAAGTTGCAATACAACAGCAGGGAGGCTGCCCGGCTCAAAGCTCAGGCAGCTCCGGCTTTGTCACCGCTATTACGGTTGGCAGGGAAATAGGGCCATGATTAAGGTCCGGCCAGTCGGTCATTGAAAGCAAGACTGTTACTGACCCTCATTTGATGGTGTTTTGCCCCGAGGGACGCAGCAAGCCCAAATATGCACAGCTGCACGGAAGTACAGCCAGCAGACCATGTTGTAATACACAAAGCCAGAAGGTGGCTCTAAGAACCATACTCTGATGAGCCTTGTCAGAGCGACAGCATTCAAGACAAGGCAGCCCATTGCTGAAAGTCAGGTGCGGTGAGGCTGCATGGTTTCAGGAACAGACCAAACCGTCTAAATCAGGATACAAAAAATATGGAAAACAACTTCATTGACGTAAAGATTACTGAGATTGAGCAGCTCTCCCCTCTGGTAAAGCGCTTTACCCTCAAGTCTGCTGACGGTTCAGATCTCCCTGAGTTCACCGGTGGTGCCCACATCTATCTGCAGTTTGGTTCCGGTGACAGGCAGTTCTCCAATGCCTACTCCCTGTGCTCCTCTCCTTTTGATCGCTCTGCCTGGCAGGTTGCCGTAAAGAAGGAAGTAAAAGGCCGTGGTGGCTCCATCTTCATGCACGATGAGCTCAAGGTCGGCGACGTTATCAAGTCCAGCACGCCAAACAATCTCTTTGCCCTCGATGGCTCCTCCGCCTTCCTGCTCATCGGCGGTGGTATTGGCATTACCCCATTCATGTCCCAGATTCATGAGCTGGCCAAAGATGGCCGCAAGTACGAACTCATGTACTTAAAGCACGATGATGAGGATGATGTCATTGAAAAGGAACTGACCACCGGCCAGTTCAAGGATTCAGTCAAGGTTCACGTAACCGCCCGTGGCACCCGTGCTGATCTCGATGCCGTATTTGCCGCTCTGCCTGAAGGCACCGCCATTTACGCCTGCGGTAACTCAAAGATCTCCGATGCCTTAAAGAGTCTGTGCAAGAAGCACAATATCGATGAGAAGAGACTGCATATTGAGTACTTCGAGGTTGAGCCGTCCTCCAACGGTGCCTTTACTCTGGTACTTGAGAAGTCCGGCATCACTGTCGAAGCCAAAGAAGGTGAGACCGTACTGATGGCCATCGAGCGTATCAAGGGCCCTAAGATTCAGTGCCTGTGCCGTGCCGGTGCCTGCGGTACCTGTGAGGTTAATGTGCTTGAGGGCGAGGTTGCCTACAACGACCAGTACTACGAGGATGACGAGCGCGATAACAAGCGCCTCCTGGCCTGCTGCTGCTCCGGTAAGTCCGGCAAGCTGGTTCTGGACCTGTAATTATCAGGCACACACGGCAGCCTGACACAGCGGCCAGCAAAATGCCGCAAGGCAGCGCCCATGGGCCATATGCTCATGATGGCTGTGCTCATGATGGCCATGCCTGTAAAGGTCATGCACATGACGGTTTATCCCATGGTGGCTGTCCCCATAAAGGCCGTGCCCATGGTGCCCATGCCCTGATGGGCCGGTCTCTTGCCCGCCCTGAAACCGCCATGCCACAGTGCGATGCGATGCGCTGGGTCCGGTGCCGCCCCGGGCAATCAGAATAACGATTATCATTTTGGTTGTTAGATACGGTCGTCACCAACTGGCGGCCGTTTTTCTTTTGTGTAGCCAGCTCACCCGATAACACCATATCAGAACCGGCATGCTGCGCTGTTATGCAGCTGCAGCTGCCGCTGCTGTCGCTGCCAACCATAATTCTGGCGCCTGCAAAGAGTCAGACCGGACGAGGCAGGAGCATCTCGCGCTCAACAAGTCTTACCATCAAGACTTGCAGACAGCCCATGTTATGCCATGCCATGTCATGCGATGCCATGCCATGGCATCGCAGCGCAATGCCATGATGTTTATGGGGACCTGGCTGCTGAAGGCTCGGGGGAAAGCCTGGCAGAAAAACAGTAATTTCAGGTGGTTAACAGGTAGTTCTGGTCTTTTTTGATGCAGCTGTTCGGCATTGATGACACAGTTTTGCAGATGTAAATTATCCATCCAGGCAGGGACATTTTAAAAAGTCCTTTTATATGGGAGTCACAGCAGGGAACGGACCTGCAGGGGGATTTTGCCTGACCTCATGACCGCTGCAGTGCTATTGCGCTCCGGCTCCGGCCTCAGTAATATTTTCCCATGCAGTTTATTATTGATATGCTGCGCTGATCATTGCCCAGATGCAGTTCCGTCAGGATCTCAAAGCACTCAAAGTACTCATAAAGAGCAGGCCTCAGCCTGCTAAAGCATGCTTAAGCTGAAGATGTCGTTGCGGGCCTCTGTCATAAAGAGGCAGCCAGGCCTGTCCTGCAGACCGCCAACGCAGAGCAGAGCTGTCCTGCAGACCGCCAACGCAGAGCAGAGCTGTCCTGCAGACCGCAAACGCAGAGCAGGGCTGTCATGTAGACAGCATATTCAGATAGCCAGCATCCTCAGTATCTTGATTTATCTGTACAGAAAAGCCTGGTATCCTCATGAATAAGTACACCTGGCTTGGCATGAGTACCTAAGCTCATTCTGCCTCATATCTACAGTAAAGCTCATGACCTGGTCTTAATCGAAGTCCAATGACCTGCAGCCAGACCACTCTACTTACAGTCATTATCAGTACGGGGCTGACAGTTGCTATGGCGCCTTACCAGCAATGTAAGTGCTGGCGGCCATATCACAAAGCCATGGTTCTACACCTTTTTACATTGGGACTGGCTTGCAGAGGGGCATGCTTTACCACTACAGAATTTAAGGAACAATACATAAGGCCAGCTTTGACAGAGCGTCAGAGGGCCGCAGAGTTTTGTCCTTATACCTTTCCTCTTTTTGTATCCAGGGCGGGCTCTTCGGACCCCGCCTTTTTACATCCTGATACTTGTCCCTGGCTTTCAGCCTGCACCATCCCCCTGTCTGCCCTTGCTGCCTGACTTTCAAAAGGCTGCACCCTACATCAGAAAATTAGTTCAAAACGTCCGCACCATACATCAGCAAGTTAAGACAAAACGTCCGCTCCAGTACCTTTACCCTGAAGTCACATCATCATGGCCGCTTCCTTGGTAATCACCACCTTTGCTGTCTGGTCAGGCATGATGGGCAGCTATGGTACATGATTAATTTCAGCATGGTTATTAGAAGCAATGTGACAATAGAACTTTATAAAACATATAGTAGAGTGTTTATTTTAAAGGGACTTCCACATGGTAACAGGCATATGTCTGATGTCCTGTTGTACGTCTGTACGTAGCAGGCGGCGTACAGCCAGAGCCGCTTATTTCTTAGTAAAAGCATCCTCACGTGCCGTCAGAGGCGTTGGCTCAAGGCGGCAAAATAGCGGCAAAATTGTGGCAAGTATGGGGTGGCAATGTGGCAAAGTATTGGGGGCAAATGGGGCAAAAGGCGGCAATTTATGCGGCAATGTGTCTTTTGTAAAGCGGCAATGTTTTACTGTTGGTGCAGGCAGTTTTTTGCCGGTTTTATAAAGCGGCAAATCATGGCCATGGTGCGGAGGGGCAAGTATTGTCATGGCAAAGGACAGCTTTTGCCAGGAGGAATACATCTGCCGCTGCATGGCAGTTTGCATGGATATGGGGATGAACTGATCTGCTAAATTGTTGGGGCATGATTTTGCCATGGCAAATGGCATTGTTTGCCATATGGCAGGGAGGCAAATAAGTGCCCTGGATGATGGCAAAAGCTTGCCTGCGGCAGGGGCAAAGTCAGGCCAACGGTATGGGCAAAAGCCGGCCGGAGGCAGGGGCAGCGATCTGCCATCAGGATGGCAAAAGCATGGCAATACTCTGCCTTAATGCCTGGCCATAGGACGGCAATTTCTGGAAGACACTTACAGAGAACTTCAAGCCAGTCAAGCTCAGCTGCAGGTCTGCATAGCCTGATATTACAGAGTAAGCAGCTTCTGGCTATGCAGACCCAGGGGACTGAGTTGCAGTTTTGGCGCACAGATTCCGGGGACAGAGCTCGTGCTCTTTAGAGCCAAAGCATGCGCCCTGGGAGAGCCAAAGTATGCGCCCAGGGAGAGCCAAAGTATGCGGCCAGGGATAGTCCATCAGACAGTTATGACCTCAATGAAGTCGTATACCAGTCAGCTAACCACACATCACTAAATCCCGCCATTGAGTGAGCCTGATGACCTTCATCCAACAGGCCATCATTCATCCTTATATTCGGCCTGTCGCAATAGCTCCTTATGTCCGCACCTTCATCAACAGGGAAATATCAGCATATATGCATGCATGCATGCATATATGCATGTTGATGTGCTCGGGGCTAAAGGATGGCTTAGTTTCGGTTGGCAGCCTGGGACGGGGATCAGTTGTCTGTGCCATAAAGATCAAAGGCATCGCCCTTGACAGGGTGATGCCTTTGTCTTATCAGGCGCATGGTGCCATATTACTTGCCTGAGCTTTGCTCCTGAGGCTGATCCTGAGCTTCAGGCTGAGCAGCTGTTACAGCTGCATCAGCTGCGGCGGCAGCCGGTGCCTCAGCATCGGCGTCGGTGGATGCGCCGGCAGCGGCGTCCGGGGCATCCGCAGGAGCTTGCAGAGGCTTTACCGGTGGGATTTCGTCGCGGTCGGTGAAGATGTACTTCTTGTCGAAGGCCTCAACCGGGATTGGGCGGTCGTAGTAGTAGCCCTGAGCCAGGTCGCAGTCGATGCTCTTTAAGAACTCGACATCTTCGTTACGCTCCACACCCTCAACTACAGTACGGATACCAAGCTCCTTGGCCAGCTTGGACAGTACACGCAGAATCATGTGATTCTTCTTGATCTGCTCAGGATCTTCAGCCAGCAGGAACTCACGGTCGAACTTGATTTCATCAATGTCCAGACCGGCCACAATGTTCAGGGATGAATAGCCTGAACCGAAGTCATCAAGTGCAATGGACAGACCCAGAGACTTGAGTTCATTGATGCGGTTGTTGAGCTCGTTTACGTTGTGGGTGGCCAGATCCTCAAGTACCTCGATAACCAGATACTTTGGCGGAATATTGTACTTGTTGATGATGGCGCGCAGCTTGTCGGTATAGCCCTTCTGGAAGATGAGCAGCTTGGTCTGGTTGATGGAGTAGTAGATAGGCTCTACACCATTGTCCAGATAGTAGCGGATGCGGGCACAGGCCTTGTCAAACATGTACAGGTCAAGCTCGGTACAGAAGCCGTTCTGCTCAAAAAGCGGAATAAAGTCGTTTGGATAGACGATTACATCGCTGTCTGAAATCCAGCGCACCAGAGCTTCAGCTGCGTAGACCTTGCCGGTGGCCAGATCGATCTTAGGTTGCAAGAAGAGCTTGAACTCCTCATTCTTGAGGGCATTGCGCATGCTCTTTTCAATGCTGTGCAGGAAGGCCTCTTTCTTATAGGCATTTTCATCATAGAAGCGCACGGCATGGGTGTAGCTCTTGGAGACCTGTTTCTTGGCAAAGTCTGCACGGGAAACAATCTTCTCAGGGGTGAGATCAGGATAGGTAAAGGCCACGCCTGCATACATAACAATAGGAATAGTTGAAACTTCAATATTGATATGACGACAGCACAGTTCCATGATGCGGCGTACTTCGGCATCAACCTCAGCCTGGTCACGCAGACGCAGCATGAGAATGAACTGGTCAAGCTCATGGTGACAGAACATCATAACGCTGTCCCGCTCACGCAGCTCACGGGCAATAATGCGCAGCAGCTCGTCAGTCTGAGTCTCTCCAAGCACATCCTGGATATAGCTGAAGTCGTGGATATTCAGAGAAACTACCGAGTAGCTGGAATTAGTGTTAGTGCGGTAGTCTATATTGCTGAACTCCAGCAGAAACTTCTGATAGTTGTAGGCGCTGGTTACAGGATCGTAGTGAGCAATCAGCAGCTGGGTCTTGTAGCTGCTCTTCATGCTGATAAAAAGGTAAATGGCAATAAAGGCACACAGAGTAAAGATCACCACCAGAGATACGATCAGAATCATGATGGACTTGAAGTAAGGGCTCTGAGTGAACTCATTGGAACTGATGGTGCCGATATACCAGTCTGAGAAGCCAAGAGGAGTAAGAGTTATTAAAAAGCTCTTGTCATTGATAGTGGTCTCGATATGAACAGGATTCTTGGAGGCAAGACCTGCCTTAATCTGATCCTGGGTGCGGCCCTCAAAGGCCTTGAAGTCGGCAATATACTTGGTGTCACTTGGCAGGATGCCATTAACGCCACGGGAGAAGATATAGCCTGAGGCTGTACACAGGAAGGTATCAAGACCCTGATTTACCATGGACAGCTGCTCAAGAGTATTATCAAAGGAGCTCTGGCTGACCACGCCTGACAGGGCGCCCATAACATTGCCTGAGGTGGCATGAACAGGGGCGACATAGGTCAGGATATCTGAACCAATGGTAGGGGAATAGTAAGGAGCCGAAACGGCCGAGCGTCCCAGCCATGCGGCGGAAATGGCTACCTTTACCTGTGATGGGAGATTCATATAGTGGGAGTCAGTACGGGCACCTGATATGGAGACCTGCTCGCATGAGCCGTCCAGATTCCAGAAACCTACCACCTCAAAAGGAATGTTGTCGGTACCAACAGCGCTGTAGGTCTTGGTAATGTCATCACTCTTGGTGGTGAACATGGCCAGAGTACGCAGGGCACGCATTTCACCCTGAGCCTTACGCTTGATGGTAATGGCATATTCGGAAATGGCGGCCTCCAGCTCCGAGCTGTTGGAGGAGTTGTAGACGTAGGAAACTACCTTGAAGGTAGCAAAGGCAAAGAGTGACAGCAGCAAAAGGCTGATAACCGAAATGGCCGATACTTTGCGCAGTCCCTGTTTGAGCTTGATTTCACTTATGTAACTGACCATTTAATGTTCCTTATTGCACAGAGGGTGCAATATCTCCTGACGTTCTACAGCAGGTACATTCAGTGTACCTGAAGTACTGAAAGCTTGAATATCTGTCCCTCGGGCCAGTTTTCTTACAGCATCTGGCATAAGGCGGTCCCCTGGCAGCTGGACATAGTATCAGCCTTACAGCTTGTGTACAGCGGCATTAACTGGGGCTCATGCCAGGGACAAAAGAACATGACCGGCTGGCATTGCTGATGCGGCAGCGGCTATGAAGAATAAAACTGCAGTCCATTATGGGACCTGGTGCCCCTGAAGGGACCTGAAGTCCGTGATGGGACCTGGTGCCCTTGATGGGACCTGATGCCCATGCAGGCCTGTGCCTGTCGGGGCATTTGGGGCCCGACGGCTTTATGCTCCTTATAATTTGCAGGCAGCAGCCTGACGCAGTGGCGCACAGTGCGCGGGTAATATGGCTGGAGCCTTAAAGGAGTTGGCAATGTTAACTGGGTGGGGCTGCATCCTCATCATGTATATGGAGCAGACCTCCTGATGTTATTCGATATCCTGCCTCATGTCTGGCAAAGGGCCAGTGCCCGGTCATGACTTAACCTGGTGGTCCTGTACAGTATGCCTGTAATGGCTGCTATGGGGCAGAGGGGGCTCTTAAAGTAAGAGCTCACAATTAAGCATACTGTTCACAGCAGTTACGGAATTTCAGCTCTGTGGCCGTGCTGGCGACATGTCCGGGCTGGGAAGTTTACCCTGGTCAACAGCCTTGCCGTTGAAGTATTTTGGGGGACTCTCACCGCACTGCTCCATAATTTGACTCTGGAAGATGCTCCTGTACAGGCATATAACCAATGCTGCATGACGTGGAGCTTTATACCATGGCCTTTAAGAGCCACGCAGCAGATCCTTAAGTCTCAGTTCTCCGCATCAGCAGATTCATGCAATGAACGCGCAGCCTGATGACATGCTGTAAGAGCCGTCAGAACAGTCCGAACAGACTGTGATTTTCTGGCAGCGTATTGGTGATTATATCTACAGACGCAGGATTATTTTGTGACCGGCTCACAAAAGATACAGAAACAGTTACAAAAAATCTGATCAATTTGTGCTTTTCAGGCCTTGCTTCACCTTATCACATTCCGTTTTGACTGGTATCTATGCAAGTAAATCATAATTTATGCCGAAGCAAGGCCGCATTTTACCTGCAAAAAATGGGTGGATGTATGGGTAGATATATATGTATTTGCTGCACAAATATATTATCCCTGCAAATTAATCCTGGAGCCCTCATCATGACTTCCTGACAGAAACCATGCCCCATAATGGTTAAGTCACTGCTGAAAATGGGCATGCGCCCCGCTATACCCATATGGGCCGGCAAGGCTGGTACCGCCACCATGTCCGTAAAAGCTGTCATGGTAAGCCTTGCTGGCAGGCACAGTCTGGTGACGGGGCGGACGGAGTGGACCGGTTCAGACTGGCGCATGAAAAAGGGCCGCTCCTTGCGGGGCGGCCCTTTTTGAGGGGGACCGCCCGTTAAGGACGGTCTGTTTTTAGTGATATGGACGGCGGCGGCTTGGCTTGCGGCGCGGTGTATCAGCCACCATGGTGCCCCTTGCAGTATGCATGGAGACCAGCTGGGTCTTCAGGGCTGAGCGTGGGCGAGCCGGTTCAAAGTTGCCAAACTGGTGGGATACTACAGTGCGCAGAATAGGCACTTCCTCCTCACGGCGGCGCTCATTTCTGATGACCTGGTAGCCCAGGTTGTCATTACGGCTGCGACGCTCTGGACGGGCTGAGCGGCTGCGCTCATTACGTGAGCTGCTGCGGCTGTCGCGTGAGCTCTTGCGATCATTGTGGCTGCCACGCTCGGTGCGGCTGGAGCTGCGCTCATTTTTACGTGATGCGCCTTTGTCAGCCTTGCGTGAGCTGCGCTCTCCGCGATCACCGCGTTCACCACGACCGCCGCGCTCAGCGCGGTCGTTGCGCTCATTGCGGGAGATGCGATCTGAACGCTCGCTGCGGTCCTTGTGGCCGTCGCTGCTGCGCTCGCTGTTACGCTCAGCGCGGCGCTCATTCTTGCGGCTACGGCGCTCAGAGAAGCTGTCTCCAAAGAGGCCGGTCAGGGCATCAGGGCTGTCGCTGTGTACTTCACTGATGCGATCCCATGGGTTGATCACCAGACCGCTGCTGCTATCGGATCTGCTGTCAGACTTGCTGTCGCTGCTACGCTCGCTGCGAGCAGCACGCTCTTTACGATCGGCGCGATCGCTGCGCTCCTTGCGCTCACGGCGGCTGGCGCGCTCGCCATCACGGCGTTCGCCGGAGGTGTTGCCTTCATCATGATCACTGGCGCGGCTCTGTGACTGGCTGTCAGCTCGGCCTGATGACTCTTCAGCTGAGCTGCCTGAGCTGCGCTCATCGCGCTTGCGTGCACTTGCGCCGACGCCTGCGCGTACACTGTCGCTGGAGGCTGCGTGCGCACTGTCACTGGCGGCTGCGCGGTTAATAGCACCTGTGGTGGAGCTGGACTCACGGCTGTCGTCGTCATCGTCGTCGTTGAGCAGACGATCGATTAAGTCGCCGTCAAAAAGTGCAGTCTGGTCTTTGCGTCCTGAGGCTTCACGGTCCTTACTGTCGCGGCGGTCACGACTGTGCTCACGGCGGCTGCCTGAGCTGCTGTCGCTGTCATCTCCTGCACGCCCGGCACGGCGCTCGGCGCGGTTGCGGTGCTTCTTGCCAATCTCTTCTCGGGTTCTGTCGGTAAGGTAGTCATCCTTGAACAGATCCATGTCAGTAAAGGAGCCATGGTTATCCAGATCGTCAAAGCGATCAAAGGACTGAATGGCCTGGCTTACAGCACGAGATACAAGGTTACGGCCTGGCATGTTCTCACGGCTCTCATCAAAGAGGGCATCGGCGCGGTTGCCTGGTCTTACCGGCATGCCTTCGCCACTGATCATGGCGGCTCTTTCAGCAAGGTTTGCCGGAGTAGAGTCCGGATCAAGGGTCAGTTTAGCCAGATGGCGGTTATAGGCGTTGCGCTCTTCTTGTGCTCTCATACGGGCAGCCTCACGTTTCTGCTGTTTGCTTTCAGCCTTGGCTGTCTTGAAGTCAACACGGCTGCGTCCTGTGGAGCTTTTGTTCTCGCTCCTTTCCCTGTTTTCAGGCTCACTGGAGCCTGATTTGTCATTCTTGTACCGGGCATTAGTGCTGTCGTCTGCAGCACCGTCGCGTGCAGCGAGGGCACTGCCAGCACCGGCACTGCCTGAAGTGAATGACCCAGCCCTGGATGCGCCCGGAGCGCTGTCAGTAGCTGAGCTGCCGCCTGAGTTTTTGCCTCTGGCTTTTCCTGAGCTCTTTGCCTGGTTATCGGTGCCTTTACCGCCCTTGCGTGATCCGCTGCCTGAGAGCTCGGAACGTGATCCTGAGCCATTGCCAGAGTCGCTGCGCTTATCTGAGGTGGTCAGCTGCAGCGGGCTGTCGCCGGCGCTGGCACTGCCATTACGTATCTTGCGATCCTTGCGTCCTTTCATCACGCTCAAGGTGTCTGTATTACGCATATCAGTGCCAATGATGTACTGCTTGATGAACATCTCAAGGAAGAGCAGGAACATGGCAACAAGCAGAGGACCGAAAATCAGGCCCATGAAGCCAAACAGAGGCAAACCGGCAATAACACCGAAAATGGTGATTAGAGGGTGGGTATCGGCCATGCGCTTTTGCATGAACATGCGCAGTACATTGTCACACTGGGAAATGACAATCATTCCGTAACCGGCAATATAAAGAGCAGGTCCAAGGCCCTGTTCAAAATACTGGGCAATGGCCAGAGGAATCCAGACCAGCATGGAGCCCACGATAGGAATCATGGAGGCAAAGCCGGTCAGCACACCAAAAGCAATTGGATTGTTCAGGCCACAGAACATGTAACCTACTGCAGCTACACCGCCCTGAATCATGGCCAGTACTGGAATGCCGATAGCGTTGGAGCGCACCAGAACAGAAATACGGGAGATGATGGTGTGCTTGTTGGCGTCAGAAAACGGCAGACAGCGGGCAATGGAGCGTTCCATCCTGACACCGCCTGAAAGCAGGAAGAACAGGATGAGAATGGTGGTGAACAGATTGATGGCTGCGTTGTTGATACCGGCCATGAGCATGTTCATGAAGGCCGTACCCTTGGCTGTTATGAAAGCCACGGATTTTTCAGACACAATCTGCAGATGGGTAGTGCGCTCCAGATAGCGTATGGTATCGGTAAAGCGCTTGATAATTACCTGGACGTCAAAATTGACGTTCTGTACAAGGTCAATGAGATACCACATGCCAGCTGACAGTGGCAGCATGACGAAGATGGTTACACCTATGGTGATAATCCATGGAGCGGCACCGGGGGAGAAGCGGTTGGCCAGCATCAGATTGACGCGGCGCAGCAGAATATAGAGGGTAATGGCACCCAGGGTACCGTTTAAAAATGGCAGGGCCTGATAGAAAAGCAGACCACCAAGAATAAGAATGAGTCCTACCAGGATCCACTCAAAATAACGTTCGCGTGTATGGCTCAAAACTGGCCTCGAAAAGCTTCAAAGACTTAACAATGTACACACGCATCTCAAGACAAAATAAAGCTGCCCGCAGGCATGCCCTACAGCAATAGCAGGCTTGCCAGCCTGTGCCCTGCAGCGCTGGCAGGCTCGCCAGTATGTGTACCGCAGTAATGGCAGGCTTGCAGGGCTTTGCCCTGCAGGGCTGGCGTGCTTGCCTGCAGGCCCGGCCTGGCAATACCGTGCAGATCCTGGTCGGGCCAGGTGCTGGCGCAATGCCGTGAGCGCTGGGACATATGTCTGCAGAACTCAAAAGTCTGCAGTGTCACACAAACACATGCCCACCGGGCTTAAAGTCCGCATGTTGCACTGATCTGGCATACACAGCATCTGTCAGGCACTGTGCTGTCCTGCGCAGCAAAATGCTGCAGGATCAGTCTGGTGCCAGGATCACACAGTGCCATGCTGCAGTGCAGCGGCACAGGCCGCCGGGCACGCCACAGCACAGGTCGCCGGGCACGCCACAGCATGCAGTGCAGTCTAAGGGGCCGTCACTGACAGATCTGCCTGAATACAGGCATTTATCCTTTTGCAATAGAGTATGCCCGCTCATTGGCCTGATGCGGCCTGCATCTCAGCCGGTCACTTTATCTGGCCCAAAGACTGATCTTATGGGCAGCACAGTGCAGCTGCAAACGAGCTGCAGCGGCTGTGCCCATGGCCAGAGGTCTGACTCCAGGGATGTGATTTCCCATTTGGAGCAGCTCCGGATTGACGCTGTACTCTGGACTTACCCTTTGGAGCAAGTCCGGGATGAAGCTGGACTCGGGCCTTACTCTTTGGAGCAAGTCCGGGATGAAGCTGGGCACGGGCTTTGGCAGTGCTCAGGCCGGAGCCTTCAGCAGAGCTGTCAAAGTGGACAGGTTGTGCTGATCCGGCGGCACAGCGGGCTGCTGCAAATGCCGCTGTCAGCAGCATTGTCTGATAAAGTCAGTTGCGTGATGCTAAGGCAGTTGCGGCTTCATCTGGCAGCGGGCCTGCAGGTGCAGCGCCGGTTCAAAAGCGTTGCTGTCAGGCCTTGCCAGGAAAGTTCAGGGCAACCATTGTGTAAGACGTTCAGACCTTAAAGGTCACGTCTCTGGCATGAGCTCAGTACGTAAAGCAGATCATGATACAGGTCTGCTGGCGGCCTTAAACAGCTGTATGGTGACTGTAAGGAGCTTATGCCTTTGCCTGTATCTGCTGCTCAGCCGTCAGCTGAGCTCGTTGCTTTCTGCGCTCTTTGCTCTGTACCTGCTCCACAGTAGTCCTTTTGGCTGGCCTGTGAGCATTCTGTCTGCAGCATACTGCGTTAACAGTGTTGGGCTCAGGGCTTTACCGGTGCACTAAAGTGCATATTCCGGCAGGACATAATTTCAAAAAGAGGGAGCAGTTAACCTGCAGATCAGGCCAGCGAATGCCTCTAACCTGATACTCCCGGCCTTAAGCCAGGTCCCGCCAGGTTGCAAAAGCTGCAGCATGGGGCCAGGTACCTGATGTAAAGAATGCAGGTGATACGCTCCAATTAGAGCAAGTACTTAAAGAGCTGTAAGCTCATACGGTTGCCTGATGGATCAGAACGCGGCCATATTTTCAGGGAGTTAAGCATCTTTACCCGGAAAAGAAGGCGGTGTCTGCCATGGTAATTTGCCTGTACTTAAGACAGGCACAGAAGGCTTAAAAGCCGTCTTAGTTTTGCTGGTGCTGTTGTCTTGAAGATGCGACCAGGCCAGGAATCTTTATAAAATCCCTGGCGTGGACACACCACCGACCCCGTCACTCTGTAAAGCACAGACGGAGACGGCAGAGCTGGTCAGCCATGATGCCACTGGAGCACAAAGCTGCTCTCAGTAAGGCACAGCAGCACAGAGCCCTGCATTTACAGGGCTCTTGCTCTTTTAAGTCAGTATCCGAAGAACACAGCCTTTATGACAGTATTGCCAGATACTGACCCCGCAAAGACAGGTCCAGAGCCGCAGCTTTGCTGCTGCCCTGCAGCCTGTCCTGGCAGTGCAGGATTACAGAGTGGCAGTAATCTTGTCGGCAATACCGATATAGGTCTCTGGAGTGAGCTTGCGCAGCTGCTCCTTTGCCTCCTCAGGAATTTCCAGAGTTTCGATAAAGGCCAGCATGGTCTGAGCATTAACCTCACGGCCACGGGTCAGCTCCTTGAGCTTCTCGTATGGATTGGCAATGCCGTAGCGGCGCATTACGGTCTGGTATGGCTCAGCCAGAACTTCCCAGTTGCTGTCGAGCTCGGCACGTACGTGAGCCTCATTGGCCTGTAACTTGGAAATGCCCTTTAAAGTGCTCTTCCAGGCAAGTACGGAGTAACCGCAGGCTACGCCCAGGTTACGCAGTACGGTTGAGTCGGTCAGATCGCGCTGGAAGCGTGATACTGGCAGCTTGGCAGCCAGGTGAGCGAAGATTGCATTGGCAAGACCAAGGTTGCCCTCGGAGTTCTCAAAGTCGATAGGGTTGACCTTGTGAGGCATGGTGGATGAGCCGATTTCACCGGCAATGGTCTTCTGGGTGAAAGTACCGTAGGAGATATAGCCCCAGATATCGCGGTCAAAGTCGAGCACAATGGTATTGAAACGCTCAAGGGCGTTGAACATCTCGGCAATGTAGTCGTGAGGCTCAATCTGAGTGGTGAAAGGATTGAAGGTAATGCCCAGGGACTGTTCAAACTTCTGGGACAGCTCTGGCCAGTTAACCTCAGGATAGGCAGAGTAGTGGGCATTGTAGTTACCTACAGCGCCATTCATCTTGCCCAGAATTTCAACAGCAGCAATCTGGTTGCGCTGACGGCGCAGACGGTAGGCTACGTTGGCCATTTCCTTACCTAAGGTGGTAGGAGAGGCTGGCTGACCGTGGGTACGGGCCAGCAGAGGCAGGCTGGCATACTCATGAGCCAGACGGGAAATTTCGCCAATGAGCTTGTCACATAATGGCAGAATGACCTCGTCACGGGCAGTCTTGAGCATCAGAGCGTGGGAGTTGTTATTGATATCCTCAGAGGTGCAGGCAAAGTGGATGAACTCCTTAACCTGGGCCAGCTCAGGATTGGAGGCGGTCTTGTCCTTTAAGAAGTACTCAACGGCCTTGACGTCGTGATTGGTTACAGCTTCACGGCGCTTGATGTCCTCGGCATCCTCAACGGAGAAGTTCTCAATAATGCCATCGATGAAAGCAATGGCCTCAGCTGAGAACTCTGGCACTTCCTTAATCTCTGGACAGGCGGCCAGCATTTTGAGCCAGGTGAGCTCAACCTGCACTCTAAAGCGCATTAAACCGTATTCGGAGAAAATGGAACGCAGTTCCTGAACCTTGGACTCATAGCGACCATCGAGCGGTGAAATCGCTGTTAAAGGCGATAATTGCATAACTAAACCTCAAAATGACAAGCACATTTTCCAGCCCTGTCCGCACCGGCAATGCCATATGACCACATGGTCATAATCTGTCCCGGCGCAGTCCATAGTTCAGCCGTCACCACAGCCACCAGGTGTCATATGACACATACAGATGCCTGAAAGTATCAGACTGCAGGACCAGTTGGAGTTAGTGAGTGCTTTTAAACAGCTGTCCTGCACAGACCAGAAACAGTGTTTTCAGACTCAGCCCATAAGCTGCTCTGCACAGGTTCGCAGCTTACAGGCGAAAAAAGAAAAATCGTCGCCACCTGTTCTTGCCCCGACCAGCACGGCCAGAGCTTTCATCCAAAGGAACCCGGCGATGCCAGGCCCCGGGCCAGTGCCCGGGCAGCCGTACCGGCAGCCGGGCCAGCGGCCCAGGCGGTCATCGCGCCTGGGGCTGTGAGCAGCGTATCTGCTACGGCTGCTGTCGGTGGCGGAAAAAGCCAAAAGCCCCTGATACAGGGGCCCTGGTAATTATCTGTTTTTGTTGAGCACGTTGCGGGCACATTCGATGATGTCCTTATAGCGGAACATCAGGGAATAGCGCTTGCCGCCTACTTGGTGCCAGAGAATTGATGCGCGGATGCCGGAGAGCAGCAGGGCGCGAATCATCTCCTGCAGCTCGGTACGACGCAGATAGTGCTCCTCACCATAGATGATGAGCTTAGGGAAATTAGGGCTGATTAAATTGCTGTAAATGCCTGAGTAGAGCTTGATGACATCGTAATCCATGAGGATATTGTCTTCTTCAGTCTCATATTCAGGGTGCATCAGCAGCACATTGGAGCGCAGGCTGTCGACTTCACGGTCAAGCTGACTGTAAATCATGTCCTGCTTTTCAAGATTGCTCACCAGGCCCAGGATGCTGAAAGCGATTTTGATAAGTTCAGCATTTTTAGGCTGGGCAGCCTCCTTTGGGTACAGGGAGGTAAGCAGCTGGTTCAGACCGGACTCAAGACGCTTGGGATCGTAGATGTCCTCAATGGCATCAGGCTCGGTAATGACCAGAGCACGCATTAAAGGTGCAATAGTGTGCTCATCTACGCTGCCGGTACGGGCAACACGCTGGATTTGGGCAGCAGACTGGAATAAAGCGGCCAGTGCAAGGGTTTCAGAATAAATGTTGTTAGCCATGACAGAAATCCAGGGAAATCCAGTAAAAATGACAACTGTAGTAAAAGGGTTTATGCCTGCAGGCCTCTCGGCACAGTATCGATTCCGGCCTGTATCAGCTCAGCCAGGATAATCAGGGCATTGCCAGGCCATGGCAAAGTTGTGGTCCTGCGGCCTGACTTCAGCTGCGGTCCTGTGGCCTGACTTCTGCTGCAGTCCTGCGGTCTGATTTCAGCTGCAGTCCTGCGGCCTGACTTCAGCTGCAGTGCCTGACGGCGTTTCCGTCAGGAGGCGCAGCCTGCAAGTCACTGCAGAGACCTGATGCCTGCCTTTTTAATCTTTAATCGGTGCTTCGATTACGGCACCGCCAAGGCAGTCCTGACCGTTGTAGAACACAACTGACTGGCCAGGGGCAATGGCAGCTACAGGATTGTCAAAGGTAACTTTGAGCATGGTGCGCTCAGTTGACTGTGAAGCTTCAGACTGACCTGCCTCTTCGGTGCACAGACCGGCCTGAGAGGCGCTGACGCGCTCTACAGTACAAGGCACATCAGGCTGACGGTAGCGTACCTTACATGTGCAGTGCAGCGGCAATTCCGGGGCATCGATAATCCATGTCTCAGAGCCGGCATACAGACCGTTGGCATACAGAGCCTTGTGCTCATGGCCCTGAGCTACGATCAGGGCATTGTTCTTCATGTCCTTGTCGACTACATACCATGCTTCACCGGTACCGTCGGCACTGCCGCCAATATGAAGCCCCTTTCTCTGACCAATGGTGCAGTACATAAGGCCAGGGTGTTCACCCATAACCTTACCTGCAGTAGAGATAATTGGACCTGGAGTGGAGGCGTCAGGCAGATACTGTTTGAGGAACTGGCCAAAACGTTTTTCGCCTATGAAGCAGATGCCTGTACTGTCCTTCTTGCGGGCAGTGGCAAGACCGCGCTCTTCGGCCATGGCTCTTACCTGAGGTTTTGGCAGATGGCCTACAGGGAACAGCACCTTGTGCAGTCTGTCCGGGCCTATGGCATGGAGGAAGTAGGACTGATCTTTGTTACTGTCCAGACCTCTGAGCAGATGAGCCGGAGCATCAATGCCACCATCAAAGCTGCGCAGACAGTAGTGGCCTGTAGCAATAAAGTCGGCATTGAGATCCTCAAGGGCATACTCAAGGAAAGCCTTGAACTTGATTTCCTTATTGCACAGGATGTCAGGATTAGGGGTACGACCGGCGCGGTATTCGCTCAGAAAGTTCTCAAAAACGCTGTCCCAGTATTCGGCAGCAAAGTTGATGGTTTTGAGCTCAATTCCCAGAGTGTCACAGACCTGCTGAGCATCAGCACGGTCCTGAGCGGCCGAGCAGTAGGTATCGGTATCGTCTTCTTCCCAGTTCTTCATGAACAGGGCGGTTACCTTCATGCCGGCTTCCTTGAGCAGGGCGGCCGACAGTGATGAGTCCACACCGCCGGATACGCCTACTACAACGTGGCGTCCCTGCAGCTGGTCATAGGGAATATCCGCAGCAAAGCGGTAATCGGAGGGCATCAGCCAGTTAGTCATCGCGCGTATCAGCTGCGTACAGTAGTAATAAAGGAAAGAGGAACGGACTGACCATTGAAGTAGTCTTCAAAGTTTGGTCCGATAAGACGGGTACGCCACATGTCACGGGCGCCAAAAATCTCTTCGCGGGTAAGCCACTTGATGTCTACGATATCGCCATCAGGGTCGCTGATTTTGACCCTGGAAGGATCATTGTCCTTAAGGTGAGCCTTGAAAGTGAAACGCAGAATGGTTTCATTGTCCTTGACGTAATCGTAGACACCTACGAGGTGGTCGAGTTCGACTTCGCAGCCGCACTCCTCAAGACCCTCACGCAGGGCAGCTTCGACAATGCTTTCACGGGCTTCAACATGTCCTGCCACAGTACCAAAGCACAGATCACCTGTCTCCTGGTACTCTTCGACCATTAAGAAACGGCCCTCGTGCTCAATAATCAGAGCCACGGTAAGATTTGGCTTAAAACGAGCTGACATGTCTGCCTCGCATCAAAAAACAAAAACGCCTTAAAGCTGGAAAAGGACGCCACTGTGGGCTTGTCCCATGCAATTAAAGCTGAGATTTTAGCAAAGATGCCTGAATTTTTGTAGATATATACGGCCTGCAGGCAAAATTTTGCACCACAAAAAACATCCAGGAAAACCGGATAAATAAGCGTACCGTTCAAGACGTCACCAGAATATCATCCCCGAACACACGCCCGCTACGCCTGTCGCATAACCCGCTGCACCACCAGTAACCGCCCCCTCAGCCAAACAAAATAACCACTGCCATCATCACATCCATCCACAGCAAAGCCCCCAGAAGATGGCAGCCATGAAGGCAGCTCGATGAAGTGATACAGAGCCAATGTGAAGGCGCATTTTCAAAATGGATGCCCCGGAAGCTGTATTGCCAGGTTATGCCGGGTATTGTTGATGGGCTCTAAAAAGGCTGGTCCTTTTCCATTGTGCATCGTGGCTGCTCGGGCCAGAATGCAAAAAAGGCGGGAAAACCCGCCTTAAGATAACAGAAAAGAAAAAGTGAAATTATTATCGTCCCAGCAGGCTCAGCGCAATGGTTGGACGCTGGTTAGCCTGTGCCAGAACGGTCTGGGAAGCCTGCTGGATAATATTGCCCTGGGTCAGTGCTGCGGTCTCTGCGGCAAAGTCAGTGTCCCTGATTCTGCTGCGGGCATCTGCCTCATTTTCAGAAATACAGGCCTGATTGCGAATAGCGCTCTCCATTCTGTTCTGTAAAGCGCCCAGCACGGAACGCTTGGAGTCAACAGCCTGAATTACCTTGTCGATATTGGCCAGAGTATTGGTTGATGTTGCTGCAGTAGAAACAGACCATCTTACTGTGTTGCCATTTGCGTTATCCGCCTTAAAAATGCCATTTGTAGCCGTTTTATCTCCAGCACCAAGATTTGCCATCTTTGCCAGACCTGACATGGTAAAGGCAACAGACCAGTTCATGGTGAGGGTGTCATTAGCATTAGCGCCAACCTGGAATACGATGGCGCCGGCATTATGAGAGCCCTGACTGGGGATTAAGCTTGTAGGGTTTTTCAGCCAGTCGCTACCATTGTTTGGATCACGTGGGCCGTTAAGGACTGTTGCACCTGCAAAGGTGGTCTGCTGGGCGATACGGGTAATTTCAGCGGAGAGCTGGGTAACTTCTTCCTGAAGAGCCTTTCTGTCAGCTTCGGAGTTAGTGCCGTTGGCGGACTGCACGGCCAGCACGCGAATGCGCTGGAGCATGTTAGTGGTTTCGTCCAGGGCACCTTCGATAGTCTGTGCCAGAGCGATGCCGTCGTTGGTGTTGCGGTTGCCCTGGTTAAGGCCATTAATCTGGGAGGTAAGTCTGTCTGAGATCTGCAGACCTGCTGCGTCGTCCTTGGCGGAGTTAATACGCATACCAGAGGCCAGTCTCTGGTAGGAGGTGTTCAGGTTTAAAGTGGCGTTACTCAGTTTCCTTTGGGCATTAATGGAACTGACGTTCGTATTAACGTAAAGGGCCATATCTCTTTCCTCATCTCTCTCAATCTGTTAGCAGGGCATAACCAGACTCTTGAAGTCTGGAGCCGCGACTTTATTGTCAGACGGCTGTTATGGGCTATGCCTTGCTACAGTAATAAATCCCTTGCTTATGGGATTTATGCAGCTGTTATATCTTCAGCTGTGCTCATACAAAAGCAGGATCTTTGGCCCGCTTAAGTTAAAGCAATAAAGTTAATATCGCCTTAGCGGCCCAGCAGGCTCAGCGCAATAGTAGGACGCTGGTTAGCCTGAGCCAGTACGGTCTGGCAAGCCTGCTGGATAATGTTGCCCTGGGTCAGTGCTGCGGTCTCTGCGGCAAAGTCTGTGTCTCTGATTCTGCTGCGGGCATCTGCCTCGTTTTCAGAAATACCGGCCTGATTACGAATAGCGCTCTCCATTCTGTTCTGTAAAGCGCCCAGCACGGAACGCTTGGAGTCAACAGCCTGAATTACCTTGTCGATATTGGCCAGAGTATTGGTTGATGTAGCTGCAGTAGAAACAGACCATCTTACTGTGTTGCCATTTGCACCGTCGGCCTTAAAAATACCATTTGTAGCCGTTTTATCTCCAGCACCAAGATTTGCCATCTTTGCCAGACCTGACATGGTAAAGGCAACAGACCAGTTCATGGTGAGGGTGTCATTGGCATTAGCGCCAACCTGGAATACGATGGCGCCGGCATTATGAGAGCCCTGGCTGGGGATTAAGCTTGTAGGGTTTTTCAGCCAGTCGCTGCCATTGTTTGGATCACGTGGGCCGTTCAGGACGGTTGCACCTGCAAAGGTGGTCTGCTGGGCGATACGGGTAATTTCCTGGGACAGCTGGGTAACCTCTTCCTGAAGAGCCTTTCTGTCAGCTTCGGAGTTGGTGCCGTTGGCGGACTGTACGGCCAGCACACGGATGCGCTGGAGCATGTTGGTGGTTTCGTCCAGGGCGCCTTCGATAGTCTGTGCCAGAGCGATGCCGTCGTTGGTGTTGCGGTTGCCCTGGTTAAGGCCATTAATCTGGGAGGTAAGTCTGTCTGAGATCTGCAGACCAGCTGCGTCGTCCTTGGCGGAGTTAATACGCATACCAGAGGCCAGTCTCTGGTAGGAGGTATTCAGGTTTAAAGTGGCGTTACTCAGTTTCCTTTGGGCATTAATGGAACTGACGTTCGTATTAACGTAAAGGGCCATATCTCTTTCCTCTTCTCTCTCTCTCAATCTGTTAGCAGGGCATAACCAGATTGCTCGGTATACAGCCGCGACTTTATTGTCAGATGGTCGTTATGGGCTATGCCTTGCTACAGTAATAAATCCCTTGCTTATGGGATTTATGCAGCTGTTATATCTTCAGCTGTCTCATACAAAAGCGGGAGCTTTGGCCCGCTTAAGGTAAAGCAATAAAGTTAATATCGCCTTAGCGGCCAAGCAGGCTCAGCGCAATAGTAGGACGCTGATTGGCCTGGGCCAGCACGGTCTGGGAAGCCTGCTGGATGATATTGCCCTGGGTCAGTGCTGCGGTCTCTGCAGCAAAGTCAGTGTCCCTGATTCTGCTGCGGGCATCAGACTGGTTCTCTGAGATATTAGCCTGATTACGGATAGCGCTCTCCATTCTGTTTTGTAAAGCACCAAGTCCGGCGCGCTTGGAGTCAACTGCCTGGATGTACTTGTCGATGTTACCAAGTACGGCGGTTGCCAGAGAGGCCATGGAAATGGTCCAGACATAGAAGTTGCCGGACTTGTGAATGCCGTCAGTGTTTTTATCTGGACCAGTCTGACCCTTAACCTGGGAGATAAGGCCGGTCATGGTAAAGGCCTTGCTCCAGTCTAATGTCAGTGTGTTGCCTGCGTTAGCGCCAACCTGGAAAGTGAGTTTGCCATCTGTTGGAATCAGCCCCTTGCCTGCGCCGTCCAGAATCTGCTGTCCGGCGAAAGTAGTCTGTTTTGCGATACGTGTGATTTCCTGGGAGAGCTGGGAAACTTCTTCCTGGAGGGCTTTGCGGTCGGAGGCGGAGTTGGTTCCGTTGGCGGACTGTACGGCCAGGACGCGAATGCGCTGGAGCATGTTGGTAGTTTCGTCCAGGGCGCCTTCGATAGTCTGAGCCAGAGCGATGCCGTCGTTGGTGTTGCGGTTACCCTGGTTGAGGCCATTAATCTGGGAGGTGAGTCTGTCTGAGATCTGCAGACCAGCTGCGTCGTCCTTGGCGGAGTTAATTCGCAGACCAGATGACAGTCTCTGATAGGAGACATTCAGGTTTAAAGTAGCATTGCTGAGCTTTCTTTGCGCATTAATGCTGCTTACGTTCGTATTGACGTAAAGGGCCATAGTATTTCTCTCTCTTCTCTCATGTAGTTTGGACCGGGTGTCTTATGTTTATTGATCAATGGCACCGGCCTTTACAGTCAAATATCATGCAATGTACATGCCTCAATTTTTGGCTTAAAAAAGCCTGCCCTCTACTTTTAACGCGTGAACAGTTCCTGTATTTATAAATCCAAACTGGTCTGTATCATTTAGCTGGCAATGAGATTTTGGGTCGGCAAAATTATGATAATTTCAGCCGTACTTGCTTATGAGATGCGTGTGGTAAATGGGAGCTTCTGCAGGTGTTCTGGCCAATGTTTGCAGATACACTTCAGATTACATTTTGTAGAGTATTAATTGGGGCGTGATATCAGGGGCGTGATGCCAGTGGCGCCTGAGGTGGCCTGTGAGACATGGCTCGGAGGTGCGGTGGGGTGGGGTTGGCTTTGGATGGTAGAGGCTGAGGTGGGAAATGTGGAGCATGCTGTTGCGCTGAAGACCGACAGATTCGTGCTTTAAATTGATAAAGCCCGGTCTTTCCTGTGGGAAAGCCGGGCTTTGGTGGCAGCTGCCGCTGCCGCTGCAGCCAGGGGCTGTAAGGCGCCTGACTGGCAGCTGCATGGGGCTGGCCGCTTACATGTGGGCGATGATTGCGTCGCCGAAGTCAGCGGTGGACAGGGCCTGGGCGCCTTCCATCTGAGCGGCGAAGTCTGAGGTGACCTTGCCGGCGCTGATGGCAGATTCCATACCCTTGATGATGAGGTCAGCAGCCTCGTTCCAGCCAATGTGACGCAGCATCAGCTCAGCTGAAAGAATGATGGAGCCAGGGTTGGCAATGCCCTTACCTGCGATGGTTGGGGCGGTGCCATGAGTGGCCTCGAAGATAGCGGCCTCAGTGCCGATGTTGGCGCCTGGGGCAATGCCGATACCGCCTACGATAGCGGCCAGGGCATCGGAGATATAGTCGCCATTTAAGTTCATGGCAGCAACTACATCATAGTCAGCAGGGTAGAGCAGGATATTCTGCAGGAAGGCGTCTGCAATGACGTCCTTGATGACAATGTCACGACCGGTGTTTGGGTTCTTGAAGGAGATAACACCCTTGTCATCGGCCTTTGCGCCAAACTCACGCTCAGCAAGCTCATAGCCCCACTTCTTGAAGCCACCCTCGGTGAACTTCATGATATTGCCCTTGTGGACGATGGTAACGCTCTTGCGGTCATGGTCTATGGCATAGTTGATGGCAGCGCGGATAAGACGCTCGGTGCCCTGCTTTGACATTGGCTTGATGCCTATGCCGCAGTGCTCTGGGTGACGCAGCTTCTTAACACCCATGGTGTTCTGCAGGAAGTCGATAACCTGCTTTGCGCCCTCGCTGTCAGCTTCCCACTCGATACCGGCATAAATGTCTTCAGCATTCTCACGGAAGATAATGGTGTCGGTAAGCTCAGGGTGCTTAACCGGGCTTGGGGTGCCCTTGAAGTAGCGTACTGGACGCAGGCAAATGTACAGATCAAGGCCCTGACGCATGGCAACGTTCAGAGAGCGGATACCGCCGCCTACTGGGGTAGTAAGAGGACCCTTGATGGCAACATGGTAGTCCTTGATGAACTCCATGGTCTCATCAGGCAGGTAGACAAATTCGCCATAGACTTCGCAGGAACGGCCGCCGGCATAGATTTCCATCCAGGAGATCTTCTTTGCACCACCATAGGCTTTTTCAACAGCAGCATTGACCACCTTGTGCATGACAGGGGTGATATCCTCACCAATACCGTCACCGCGAATAAAAGGAATAACTGGATTGGCAGGAACGGTCAGACGACCCTGTGCATCCACGGAAATCTTGTCACCCTCAGGAACTGTGACCTTACTGATAAAGCTCATGAACAACCCTCAAAAAAGCCTTTATGGTTATACCTGACCTCTGTAGCCTGACATATCCGCCGGGGTACCCTGGCGGCGCCTTGAGCACTGCAAACTGTAGCCTGTACTCATGGCAGCGTGCCTGGGCCCGAGGTCTGATTGCTGGCACATATCCTAACCTAAAAAGACCTGGCTCACAGTCAGTAAGGCGGTCTAAACAGCTGCAAAAGCCCTGTAAAGGCGGCTGTCACTGCCTTATGCACACTTTTGCAGCATATCATGGTAATACTGCCCCGTTGTGGGGCCATATTTATGAGCATGGCATGATGCTGGATTATCTGGGAGTGCTTGAGTGTGCCTTGCAGCTTGTAGTCTGGCAGCTGGCCGGAGCTTATGGCATGCAGGTGGGGCTGTAAGTCAGCAGTAGGATGGCGGGGTGGGGCGCAGACTGGCGGGAATGAGCTCTGATAGCTGTTTTGTCAGTTCATAAATGCAGCAGGGCAGATCCTTGTGGGGATCTGCCCTGATTATGGGGTATTTTACCAGCATGGCGGGCCGCAGCGCAGCCAGTCTCAGCCCTGGAGCGGCAGTGCCCGGGGGAGGACGGCGTGGTGCGACGCTGGTGTTGTGTTGCTATTCGACCTGACTGAAGTCAATCACTGGAGATGGGGCGCTGTAGCGGTCGCCGCTGCGGCGGTACTCCATGATCTCTTCCTGACGCTGGCGGTCGCGGGCGCGACGCTCGGCAGCTTCAGCTTCACTTTGAGCACGCTGTTTGTCTATGCGGGACTGCAGACGCTCACTGGCCTCAGCACGGCTCTGATCGGAAAGAGGATCACGACGTGCCTGATAGCCCTCCAGAGTCTGCTGTTCACGGCGCTGCTGTGCAGCCTTATTGCGCATGGCCGCCTGCTCGGCACGGCGCTTTTCTATATCAGTCTGATAATTGCTGCGATCAATAACCTTCTCAGTGTTGTTGTCAGTTCCATCATTGATATTACTGAAATCAATAGCCTGAGATGGCTTTTCGTAGCGCTCGGAAAAATCAGGTGCTGCGGTCATGTCTGGTGTAAAGCTGCGCTGGGACGGTCCTTGCGGCTTTCTTTGTGGAGCTGCAGGATCGCCGGTTGGCTCATTTTCATCAACCTGACTGAAATCAATAGCCTGAGATGGCTTTTCGTAGCGCTTGGAAAAATCAGGTGCTCCGGTCATGTCTGGTGTAAAGCTGCGCTGGGACGGTCCCTGCGGCTTTCTTTGTGGAGCTGCAGGATCGTTGGTTGGCTCATTTTCATCAACCTGACTGAAGTCTATTACCGGGAAGTCGCGGTCAAAGAGATCCCCTTGACGGCGCATTTCAATATAATCCTGCTGTTGCTGACGCTCTAGAGCTTTCTGTCGAGCCTCTGCGGCATTTAACTGGGCTCTTTCATGGTCAATGCGCTGCTGGAGTCTGGCCTCTGCCTCTGCACTGGTCTTTTCAGACAGAGGGTCACGTGGAGCCTGTCTTGCGCTCTGACGATCTGGCTCTCTGGCCTTTGCCTCACGCATCCTGGCCTGAGCCTCTTCGTTCTGGGCGCGCTCACGATCAATGCGCTCCTGCAGTCTTGCTGATGCTTCAGCACGGCTGCGATCCGAGAGTGGATCGTTAAAGACGCTGTTGCTCTTAGGAGGTGCACTGCGCTGTAAATTACGATCTGCTGGCGGGTACTTTCTGTTGCCCTCATCGAGCAAAGATGGACCCTGAGCCTGATAAAGGTTGTTGTTAGCAGCATGATCTGCAGCGGCATGGCTGCCAAAAGAGCTGCCGGCATTATCAAAAACAGATCCCTGAGAGGAGGCTACGCCCGATCCGTGAGTATTAAATTCTGGCAGAGGTGCGCCTGGATTTACCCCCTGTTGCTGTCCCAGATTATAGGCATCATCAACAGTAAAATTCTTGAGCGGTGAAGTTCCCGACTGAGCTGTTAATGATCCAGCCTGAGCCACAGCGCCAGTGCTGGCGGAGTCAATACCATCATTCTTTGGCTGTAAAAGCAGATCGCTTAGCTGAGGATCAGATGAGCTGGCTGCATCGCCCATAGAATTCTGCATGTTCTGAGCTTTGCTCAGATAGGAAATCAGTGGTCTGTTGTTATGGTGATCAACAAGGCGCAGCAGCAATTCCTTTACAGCCGGACTTTCAGGTGAAGTCGCGTTCTGACTTGAGCAGATTTCCTTGCACTTCATCTTGGTGCACAGAGGATTCTGATAGGAATCATTGCACACTACAGTCTTGTAGGCCTCAACAACAGGCAGGGCTTCAATAACGTTTTTGAGGG
Source organism: Anaerobiospirillum sp. NML120511 (assembly GCF_023050955.1). Taxonomy (NCBI): domain Bacteria; kingdom Pseudomonadati; phylum Pseudomonadota; class Gammaproteobacteria; order Aeromonadales; family Succinivibrionaceae; genus Anaerobiospirillum; species Anaerobiospirillum sp. NML120511. The sequence continues at coordinate 52,152 of NZ_JALKIK010000008.1, read as the reverse complement.
CGCCCTCAACATTGAAATCTATATTGCGGTTGAGTTCGATTACATGATTGAGAATATCTGACGGAATGGCGCTGTCATCAGTTATGCCACTGCGGTCGGTAAATTTGCCCAGCACTATGCCATCGGACTGACCTGTAAAGGAGTAACCAAGATTCTGACCATTGGTGCGGTTGGTCATGCGATAGGAAATGGCCAGAGATCGGTATGGGGTATTTATCAGATCATGGATGAAGTGGACGTAATTGCCATAATCCTTGATGTTCAGTACATACTTGGAGTTACGGGAAGTCTCTTTTTGCCAGGTGATGAGACTGGTCTTGTTGACTGTCTGCATACCAACCAGCAGATCTCCGTCCACGCGGCTTTCGGTAATAAGAATGCCACTGCTCTGGAAGCGGTTGGACTTGCCGTAGAAGTAGATAGTACGAGAATCGATGCGGGTATTCCTGGTGTAGTAGGTAGTGGTGTACTGAGGCTCGTCTGAGTGGAAGTTGGTCAGCATTTCAAAGGTCTTGCGGCCTGAAGAAATGACATAGACGCGGCCAAAGCCCTCGGCGCGATCGTCTCGGCAGGAGCCTTCCCAGAACAGGATGGAGTTGGGCAGCAGAATACCGTCAAGCAGATCCGAGGCTACCAGGCACTTTTCGCTCTTGTTGGCCGGTTGCTTGTACTTGAGAATGGTTTCGTAATTGTTGTTGTAATTGGCTGCAATCTGATTGTGCTGCTCAAAAAGCACGCGCTCGTAATCAAGATGAGGGCTGTTAATCAGCAGTTCGGATGCCGTCTCCATGGACACTCTGGCATCGGTCTCATCGATTACTTCCTCAGCGGCATGGGCAGCGGCAGCAAGAGTAGATGATTCTGCATATGCAGGAGAACTGAGGGTCAGCGCTGTAGCCACAGCGGCTGCGGAGGCCGCAGTGGTACGACCTGAAAGACGGGAAAGGGATGAAAGTGCTTTTTTGCAGACCAGAGAAAGGCCTGAGGCCAAACATTTGCCGTCAGCTGATTCGTTTGAGTCGTGGTTAATCAGTGACTTGGGGCAGGTGTCTGTGGCAGGAGCCTTATTTTGCTGCTGAGCAGACATGACAGTATGGTCCAGGTTATATGCAATAACTCGGACTGAGGCTCGTGAGCCGGTGCTGTCTGTCAGCTTGTAAGAACACTTAATGTCTGGGTACAGCAAATCAGTAATCAACAGGCCTGAGCCTGTATGCTCCTATTAAAATTAAAAATTATGTCGCCCTGAACTGTGGCATGCATGGCATAACAAACCTGTCTTACAGCCATAGTTTAATACCTGGGCAATGGCCTTTTGTAAGCAAAAAACGCGCCCGTGACTGAAATTGACCCATATGGAAACATGGGAGCTAACAGGCATTATGGCTTGATAGCAGCTGCTCTCAGGAACACAGGTGTGCCTTAAAAACTGTCAAATCGTGGTGCTCAGGCATCTTGATTCCTGATTGAGGTGCAGCACCGGAATGTATTGTTTTAACCTGAAACTGCAGTAGCAGCCAGACGCAAAACAGCCACTGGCAGGGGCTGTCAGTAAAAAACGGTAATACGCGTCGTAACACAGAAAAGTACTGCAGAGTTTTGTCTATGACCGCCCTGAAAATATCAGAGCTTTAAAATTCGGCTTAGCAAAATAGCTTAAATGCAATCATGATGAAAGTCAAAGACGGACCTGGATATCCATAAAAGTGCACGAATACGATATATATCAGTGAATTTGCATTAATTGACAGCCTTTTGTGTCCCGCTTGCTACGCTCGTCCTCAGCCTGGCTGATCCCTACTCTGTAAACTCACAGGGCAATGCCTGTCATAATCCCACAGTCCCATTGCCACGCATAAACCTGAGTCCAATTGCAGCAAAAGGCAGATAAGGCCGCTGAACCATGGACAAGTCACTTATACACGACTTTACATCCATGCCTGCAATAACAGGAACGGGGCAATATGGCTTGATGGCGGCATTTCATTGAGAGGATCGGTATGGAAAGGGCTGTAAAGGTAAGAGAAGGCCGTCTTGCAGCATGGCTCAACTCAGCAGTGCCGCCCTGCTGTGAGAGGTTTTTTAGCCATTAAAGTATTGTCATGCCGTGAAATGAATGCAGGACAGAGCATCGCTCCAGGGCATAAGAAGACAGAAATGCCATGCCATGGCGCTGGGATAGACATGGCAGAACTGCGCCCCTGGATAGACATGGCAGAACTATGCACCGAAACAGGAATGGCAGAACTGCGCCCCTGGACAGACATGGCAGAACTATGCACCGAAACAGGAATGGCAGAACTGCGCTCCTGGACAGACATGGCAGAACTGCGCCCCGAAACAGGAATGGAAGAACTGCGCTCCTGGATAGACATGGCAGAACTGCGCTCCGAAACTGGACTGGAAGAAGTGCGCTCAGGAAAGGCACGGAGGGGGTGCACTACGTGACAGGCACGACAGCCCTGGTCTGCTGGCAGCGGTCTGACTGAAGCCCGGAATCTGTAAAAATCTGGCGCTTTATGAGCCGGTAATGGCCTGTGATCTTAAATGAAATGCTTTGAGCCAGTGCTATGGCTGGATAACAGGGCAATAAGGCAAATATAAGGTCAGCGACGCCTGTTATGGACCGATGCCTGTGCTTCAGGTGATGCGCGGACGAGAGGCTGGCTTTGCAGCCTAGGGAGTTTACGAGCGGGGGCGGTATGGTTTTGCAGCAGGGCTGCAACAGCAGGTACCAGTGATATAGCAAGAGAGCGGCGGTACCTTGAGGGAACTGGTATGGTTCTACCAGGGGCAGGGCGGACTGGATGTGCCCAGGATAGATGTGGTGGGCCTTTCGGGGCAGATAAGGTCAGCTAAGGTCAACAAAGGGCAGCTGTGCATGCCTGCATTGCTGGAGTGATCGCAGATCAGCTCAGTACTGTATTGATGATATCGCTGGCGGTGACAGGGTCCTGAGGACTTTCCTGGTGATCTACTACATGGTAGCTGGCAATAACAACTGATGCTCCGGAGAGTAAAACCAGGGAAATAATAATTCCAGCAACAATTTTAATCAATGATAAGGACCTGTGTTTGGTTGTCATTCTCTTGTGCTCAGTTGATGCCCTCTGAGGCTTAAGCAGCGGACACGACAAAGTAAATGCTTGTGTGAGTTTTTTGCGGAATCAGAGGTACTGGTACGTAACCGTACAGGCAAAAGCATTCAGGCAAGGTGCTCTAATGCTTCCTTATCCACATAATCAGGCAGAACCCTGTCAGTGCCGGGCAATGCATATGCCCTGGAGGCATATGAGCATGAGTTTGCTCCAGCTGCTTCAGTCACAGGGGGCTAAAGATCTTTTGCAGTATGGCTGTTCCAGCCTTTGCACGTTTAAGATAGCGTGCTCACATTAAGCAGAGGTCAAAATTATGTACTTTCATCTGACAGACCATAAAGGACTCGCAGCAGCTGTTATATTCAGCAATTTATCTGGCTGAATCTCGCTTCATTGCTGCCTGCAGGCCATGGTCACATAATTTCGGGCAGATACTCTGAACTAAGTAAATTGGTCGTTCTTCAGCTCAAAATGGCCGTCTTTGATGTCATTATGTGCATCTATAATAGAACTTTTCGTTTGTAAAGTGTAAGTCTGAGTCTTATTGTGTTTCAAATAAAGGCTCATCATTACTGTGTCAGCCACAGAAATTTGCAGCTTCCCGCAGCCGACGCAATTAAATTAGCATTAGTCCCAGGACCGGGCAAGACAGGCAAAGATGACGTAGTTTTTTGATCTGTTGTGCTAGAGAAAAATGCAAAATGCTATGTATGTCACAATGTTACGCGGTAACAATGGAAAGTGGGATCACGATCACTTAATGGCGGCGGTAAAAAATAATTTTTGCCGGCCATTACCCATGGACTCAAAATTAACGATATTTCAGGCAAAAATGCCGAGCGCTACACCCGACTGCCAATTTAAATAAAATTACGCTTGAACTGGAAAAATCGCATCCAGGCCCCATCAACAGGCCTTGATAAGACTGACACTCATATATCATGCAATGTCGTCAAATTTGACCTGTAGCAGCTTGAATCACCTCTGTTTTAAGCTGTCTGCCCTGCAGCCAAAAATGACGGTCCTTTTAAAGCTGCGGATACCACACGTCTCACCCAGCTGCAGATAGCAGTGTCCACCAGCTGTAGGGCTATTTGTCTTACAGCTGCAGGTATCAGTAGCCAGCAGCTGTAGGGCTATTTGTCTCACAGCTGCCAGTATCTGTAGCCACCAGCTGTAGGGCCATTTGTCTCGCAGCTTCAGATACCAGTCGCCGTCCATCTGTAGCTGCCAGTCGCCACTCAGCTGCAGTCTTATGATCTTAAGGGTACCAGGCCCGGCAATCAGTTGACCTCTGTAGTCTGATGGACTCAGCTAAGCTCAGCTAAGAAATATATGACCCATCTCACTTATCCGGCACTGCACTATGCAGCGCGGCTGTGATAGTGGCGCAGTGCAGCGCAAATCATTAAGTCCATTGAGGTGTCTTGAGTCCTGAGCTAATAGGTATTCGATGGCTTGGTGAGGCCTTGTGCTTCGGCTATTTCAGCCATCTTGCAATCTGCTCAAACCTGGTTTCAGGCCTGTTAGAAACAGTCTGCTTTGCACGGGAGTCATCATGGGATGACGCCGGGTTTCCAGCCTGGGATTTAGCATGTGCAGATACTGGATGCTCTGTAGAGCGGCATTATGTGATGGAGCTGGCTTTCCGGCCTGGTGGAGAGTCTGGCAGATTCGGGACGCTCTGCAGGTGCGTCATAGGTGCATGGAGCCGGTGTCTGGCAGATTCAGGATGCTCTGCAGCGGGAAGATTAGGGGATAGATTGGATAGCGGGGATAGTGGGATGGTTTTTATGGGGCCCTGAAATGCGTTTGGCACTTGCAAAGACCTGCGTAGAGAGCTTTACAAGTGCCAAAGAACAAAAAGGCTTTTTCACCCTGGCAGGTGAAATAAGGTCTTTTGCTGGTGTTATGCGCGTGCTGGTCCGTCATACCAGGGCTGTCAGGCTCTGGTGAGGGAGGCATATTGCGCTCTGCACTGCAGGCAGAGGAGCAGGTATTAACGGGCGCGGAAAGTGATGCGGCCCTTGGTCAGATCATAAGGAGTGATCTGAACGGTTACCTTGTCGCCAGTTAAGATACGGATGTAGTTCTTGCGCATCTTGCCGGAGATGTGAGCCATAACAATGTGGCCGTTTTCCAGCTGAACCCTAAAGGTGGTATTTGGCAGGGTCTCAAGAACGGTGCCCTGCATCTCGATACTTTCTTCTTTTGCCATAAAAAATGAGTTATGAAGTAAACATTGAGTTTAGCCCGCAGAAGCGTTCCTGAAGTGCCATTTCACTATTGTGAAAGCGTCAGGATAAGGGAATTAAGGCCAGTATTCTGCTGCCAAAAACCCGTGTTCCAGCGCTAAACGCCTGAAAAAAACGGGCTTATTATACACTATGAGCGCCCAAATAGGCGCTTTAGATGAAAACTTTGCCCACCTGTAAAAATGGCTGTCAGCGCCCGCCCATAACAGCCATTTCATCTGAACATCATTGCCGGAGTGTTCTTGCCATCAGGCAGACTGTACCTGACGAGGCGGCTCTGAGCGGCCGTGAGCTGTCACCTGCCTTAACAGTGGCCAAAAGTGCAGGCCATAATCCTGTAATCATGGGAGTGCAGACCATACGTTATATCAGAGCCATAATGGCTGTCAGGGCTACTCATATGCTCATGGCCCTCGGTGCAATGCATAACATTATGGCCACCAGGGCCATATGGGCTGTCAGGGACACTCATAACCTCAGGGTCATCATGGCTACAGGGGGTTATGGAGCCATCTGTTCCATGATTTCCCACTGGTATTACCCTGCCCCTGCAAGCTCCCCGGCCCGGTCAGGCCGCCATGGTGGTTTCACTGCCGGTCAGATGGGCTCGGGTCAGATGCGCTCCTGAGTGCGCCCTGAGCCTGTGCTCTGATTCTGATGGACCACAGAGGCGCTCTGGACGTCACTCATGGCGCTGGTCTGAACCGGTACTGCAGAGGTGGTCAGGGCTGCCATGGCCATGGCAGCCGCAGCGGCAGGTGCGCCATAATGACCTTCGGCCTGATGACTGTTGCCTGAGGATGAGGAGACTGCAGTACATGCAGTGGCTGTTCCGGCTGGAGTGTGGCAGTTGCCGTGAGATTTGCTGTGGTGAGGGTCGTATTTGAGGTCAGACTCAAACAGTGGTGGTACAGCATGGGCCTGAGGGTCAGAAAGCAGGCGGGTAAATACCAGAGCTCCGACAGCATTTCCAAGGGCAATCAGGGCAAGGCGGCTCCAGTCAGTTGCAGTCATATCGACACCGGCCATGGCAAAGAAGCCGCAGTTGGCCACAGAGTGCTCAAATCCTGCCAGCATGAAGAACATTACCGGCATGATGACATACAGGGGATGCTTGCCTCTGGTATATCCGTAATAGGCAATATGCATCATGGCGCCGCAGCCGGCTGCCAGGATGAATGATGAGAGCATGGTGTCATTGAGCTTGAGCTCAGCTACATGAGCTGCATTGCCAAGATCAATACGGGTATGAGTGAAGATCCATGCAGTGGCTGCACAGGCAAGGCCGTTGAGTACAAACATGTAAACAAGGCGCAGGGTGGACTGTAAGGTCCAGTCTCCTATCTTGCCGGTATACAGAAAGTAGCTTTTGACCATGATGGTCAGCAGACCCAGAGAGAAAAGAAAGGAACCCACATACTTGACGGGGGAGGCTACGTAGGCAACGCAACCAAGGCCAATAAGCATGCCGGCCAGCAGGGATTTGACTGTGAAAATATAGAAAAGAGAATCTTTTTGCATACTGTATCTGCTAAAGCTGGGGCTCAAAAACAGAGGCAGGGTCAATTCATGGCTGAATTGCAACAGCGGATAAACATCTGTTTTTGATAAGATTTATCACTATTATCCTAAATAAAAACCCGTATTTACGGGTTTTTAGAGCTCAAAAGTACTGAAAGTTGTGGCCCTTATGACCACTGAATGAGCGGCGCGTATTGTAGCAAAGCCCGCTGCCAAAAGCATCATAAAATCTTCAGCACAGACTTCTCGTGCCATGCCTTTCTAATCAGGACAGCCTGAAACTGCTGTCTGTCAGTGCCAGGACATCAGCCCTGACCGATACCAGAGTGTCATCCCCGCCCAGTCCTGACGGATACCAGAGTGTCATCCTCGCTTCAGCCATGACGGATACCAGAGTGTCATCCTCGCTTCAACACTGACGGATACCAGAGTGTCATCCCCGCCTCAGTCCTGACGGATACCAGAGTGTCATCGCCGCCTCAGCCCTGACCGTTACCAGAGTGTCATCCCCGCCTCAGCCCTGACCGGTACCAGAGTGTCATCCTCACCTCAGTCATAACCGTTACCAGAGTGTTATCTCCAATCAGGCATGCGAGCCTGTGATTTGTATCGCACAGTGTGGTTGTTTCGTGCTCTCTGTCTGTTTAAAGAGGGGCAGGTGATGCTGTGGTGGTATGCCATGCAGAAAGTGCCCATGGCAGGAGCAGCCTTGGGGTAGGTAGGTAGGTAGGTAGGTAGGTGGGCGGGCTGTAGTGCCTTCTGTATTCAGGTCTGAGCGTATGGCGCAGAGGTAATGCCATATATTTCCCATAGCCTAATGACTTGATTCTTGCTAGTATGTTGGTCATAAAGGTTCCTTAACTGTGATTGTTAGTTTTTTTAACAGTTTAACAAGGAGCCTTTTTCTATTTATGGCCTGTTTATCAGGTTTTTACAGAATTTGTGACGTATTTTGAATTTTTCCCCAAAATCGGGAATAAAGTAGTAATTTCGCCTCCAAAATGCACCTCATGTGCTGGGAAAAACTGCCCAAAACAAACATGCTTGGACATTATTGGTGTGCTAGTGCCTGGTAATCGGCATAAATATCATATTTTGCTTAAGTACACGGGCATGTATATTTCCAGCCCTGCGTGCTGAGGTGACTGTGCTCAATTGATTATCAGACCGTGGATCTGATGCCTTTGGCTCAGTGTGCAGAAGGTTACGTGGCTGCGCTGGCATGCAGATATGCAGTTATTCCAGGGATTGCAGGTATCCCTGTTATTGCAGGCATTTCTAAGATATGCAGATATTTCAGGTATTGCAGGGAAGGGTTTGTGTCTTGATGGGGCCGGGAAGTGGTGGGGGGTTGCTGCAGCGTCGGGAGACGCTGCAGTGGGATATTGGGACAGCACCTTCATGATGCTGTGCGGGGGGATTAGAGGTCGCGCTTGTCTGCAGAGGTCTCAACGGCTACCGTGACCACTGCTGGCTGTACGGCTGCGTTGCTGGCCGGGTTGATATCAAAGCTTGGGGCGTGCGGGGTTGGGGAGGCTGGCTCGGATGCCTGAGAGACTGGAGCTGTGTGGGCAGTGACCGAGGCAGTAGCCTGGGTGGTGGCCTCTGCGTCAGTCTGCTGCTGGAGCCCGGTCTGCTGGCTTGCAACCATGGCACGGGCAATATGGTGGCTGTCGCGGTAGAGGTCAGACTTAAAAAGGAATGGTACCGGATGGGCCTGAGGGTTAGGGATAAATTTGGTGAACACCAGTGTGCCTACGGCATTGCCCAGCACAATTACTCCAAGGCGGGTCCAGTCGGTAAGTGTCATGTCCACTTCGGCCATGGCAAATACGCCGCAGTCAGCAATGCTGTGCTCAAATCCTGCCAGAATAAAGAACATGACCGGCATGATGACATACAGAGGATTCTTACCCTTGTGGAAGCCGTAATAGGCAATGTGCATCATGGCACCGCAGCCTACAGCCAGAATAAAGGATGAGAGCATGTTGTCATTGAGCTTGTAAGCCGCAAGGTCCTGAGCTGCAGACAGATCAATACGGGTATTGGTAAAGAGCCATGCAGTAGCGGCACAGGCCGTACCGTTAAGGACAAACATGTAGAGCAGTCTGAAGGTCGACTGTGGCGTCCAGTCTCCCACCTTGCCTGTATACAGGTAGTACTCTTTGACCATGATGGTCAGCAGACCAAGGGAGAAGAGAAAGGAACCAATGTATTTGATTGGAGAGGCAACGTAGATTACGCAGGCAAGACCAAGCACTATGCCTGGCAGCAGGGACTTGACGGTAAATTCGTAGAAAAGGGAATCGGTACGCATATGGGAGCTCCTTGGATGTCTGATGCATGTCATCTGTGCACAGACAGCTTCAGGGCACTGTGCTGCAGCCTGGCAGACTGTCTGCCCGGTGACATGCTGACGCTAACCATTTAACCGTTCATGACGGCCGTCCGGCAGAACTCTCAGAGAGCCGGACCTGAGAAGTATTGCTGTCCTGCAAAGGGCACTTATCCCCGACAGCGTGAATGGGGAAAGCCAGATACAGACGGCGCGTATTGTAACAAAGGCCAGGGCGCCAGACATTAAATCCATTATCAGCTGGTCATTTTTCCCAGGTAGCCAGCCTCAGCGCCCGCTCCCATACAGTAAAACACTATGTTTTTGATAAAAAAGTTTCACTTTGTCCGGCCTGGATATACGCCGTATTCATGGCCAGTACTAGAGCACTGATGGCTTTGGCTTTGCCTGTATGCGCTTATCCTGTATATGAATAATGCGCCGTGAGCAGCTGTGTCTAATCTGAGCACAGCTGTGCTGGCCCGTGCTGAACCGCATGCTCTGGCCGGCCTTGCCTGGATGGGTAGCAGTGCCTGCCATGATTAAGCTGTGCATTGCTCAGGCAGGCTGTCTAAAACAGCTGCCCTGAGAAAAGGGCTGAAAGGGACTGAAAAGTGGGGCTGCACAGCCCCGTACCGGCATGGAGTAACAGGGACTTGCTGTCAGGGGCGGGCGCTGTCTGTTGCAGGAAGCTGTCAGCTGCTGACATGACTGCAGGCACAGACAGATATCAAGCCGCATGTCTGATTCAGTCCCTCAAAGTCTGCAGCTGCCATGGCTGTACAGTATTGTGGCCTGGCCCCCTGGATGGCATGCAGTTATGCCACTTACTTCTGCAGAGCACAGCTCACGCATAAACACAGGCCACGACCAGGAGATCAGATACTGTTCTTGCTCTGGTCATGCAGCAATGGCCTTAGCTGCTAATTGCTCTGACAAGCCTGGTCATGCTCCTGAAGATGTATCCTGGCAGCGGTCCATGGACTGGCAATACATCAACAGGTCTGATGCCCACAGACAGGCAGAGACCCAACAGGTCTGATGCCCACAGACAGGCAGAGACCCAACAGGTCTGATGCCCCCAGACAGGCAGAGCCTCAAACGGCCTGATGCTTATAGCTCATAGCCGGCATGCTGCACTTTTTCCTGGTGTGAGGTGCCGGACCTTGCCGGGACATGCATGTCCTTACTGCCTGTCATACTCTTGCTGTAAAAGCTGGCGACGGCTGGCGGCCAGGCGCCATGTCATACCATGCTTACTTGCCTTTATGTCCAGCCTGCAGGGGCAGAGGGGCAAATGTACAGGCTGCATGAATGTCTTGCCTGCCTGTCCTGCGTGCACAGTGTGCTGCCTGGGTTTACCTGGGCTCATGTGGAGAGCTGGTAAGTCTTATGCATGATCTGGCACATCCGTAATTTTTAAAGTCTATTGAGGCTGTGCTATCATATTTTGCGGTTGTGCCGGTTTGCCACTGTGGCTTGCCGTACTGCCATAACAGCTCAGCTGTATTTTTTGCTAATCAATGATCATACGGGCGAACTGACGAGGTTTTTCCTGTATTTCAGTTGACTTGTTAACTGTCAGCATTTTTTCCTTGCGCCAGGTCGTTACTGTGTCTTTTTCTGGCCGGATATGCTGGCGAAGTACACGGCCGCCGTGGTCCTGTTCAAGGGCGCCTGGTAATTATGGTGGTGGTCTGTGAGCAATTGACAGAGGCAGCATGTTCTGCCTGTCAATTCAGCCCCTGTCCAGGCTGTAGACGTCTGAGGTAATCAGCATGACTAAGCCTCAGGGGCAGTACTTTAATTTGGATCGTCTGCTTGGAGAAAACTAGATGGCATTGCGTAAAGCAGTTATTACCGGTTTAGGAATAGTTGCCAGTATCGGCACAGGTAAAGAGGCCGTGCTTGAATCCTTACGACAAGGCCGTTCCGGCATCGTCAGAGAGGAAGAGTTTGCAGCCATGGGCATGCGTTCCCAGGTAGCAGGCATGGTCAACATTGATTTCAAGGATTATATCGACCGTCGTGATCTGCGCTTCATGGGTGAGGCAGCTGCCTATTCCTATATCGCCATGAAGGAAGCCATTGCTGATGCCGGTCTTGAGGATTCCGATGTTTCCAATGAGCGCACCGGTCTTATCGTAGGTTCAGGTGGCGGTTCAACAAAGGCCACTGTAGAGTCAGCTGACATTCTGCGCTCCAAGGGCGTCAAGAAGATTGGCCCTTATGCCGTAACCAAGACCATGAGCTCCACAACCTCTGCCTGTCTTGCTACCCCTTTCAAGATTAAGGGTGCCTCTTTCTCCTTAAGCTCAGCCTGCGCAACCTCAGCTCACTGTATCCAGGCAGCCTGTGATGAGATTATGCTGGGCCGTCATGACATTGTCTTCGCCGGTGGCGGTGAAGCTGCTGACTGGACCATTGCCAGCCTTTTTGATGCCATGGGCGCACTGTCCTGCGGTTACAACGATGTTCCTGCAACTGCCTCCCGTGCCTATGATGCCAACCGTGACGGCTTTGTTATCGCTGCCGGCGGCGGTATCGTAGTTGTTGAGTCCGAGGAGCACGCAAGAGCACGTGGTGCCCGTATCTACGCTGAGATTGTGGGCTGCGGTGCCACCTCCGACGGTGCAGAGATGGTTGCCCCTTCAGGCGAGGGTGCCGTACGCTGCATGAAGCGCGCTCTGGCTACCTGCGATACTCCAGTTGATTACATCAATACTCACGGTACTTCTACCGTGCTTGGTGACAACAAGGAGCTTGAGGCTATCCGTGAGGTATTTGGCGACAAGTGCCCTGCCATTTCCTCAACCAAGTCCATGTCCGGTCACGCTCTGGGCGCTGCCGGTGTAAACGAGGCTATTTTCTCTCTGCTGATGCTGGAAAATGGCTTTATCGCTCCATCCATCAACATCTCCGAGATGGACGAGTACGCAAAGGGCTTTGATATCGTTACCTCTACCCGTGATGCTCAGCTCAGGACCATTATGTCCAACAGCTTCGGCTTTGGCGGCACCAACGCTACCCTGATCCTGCGCAAGTATCAGGACTGACATGCCCAGGTCTGCAGCCGCTGAGGCTGCAGCATTCAGGCCCCAGGCTCTCGTGGAACGAATGCAATTGCAATTGCATATTCCCCGGGCAGCACACAAGGCAAAGTTTCCGGCATAAGGAGACTTTGCCTTTGTCATTTTTGCAGACAGGGCAATACCTGCATTTGCGTCTTATTATCAAGCTGAGCACAGGCCGCCCTCCCGGACAGCGCAGACATACCGTCCGGCATCTGTTCACAGCTGTGCCTTTGCCGCTGGCCTGATGGGCTGCCCTGCGGGCGCACTCGTAAAGTGGGATAACACTTACGCCTGTCACTGTCAGCTGTCAGACTCAACTTTGTCATAAGTAATATGCCGGCCATAGCGGCCCTCTCTGTAACAGATCAGCTCTGGGTGAGCTCATACTTAATGCACAGGTATGGCATCAAGGCAAGGCAACAAGGTCTGGCTGACCCATCTGCTGTCCAGCCTGGTCATGTCCAGCCCCGGCATGTACCGCTGCTGCCTGGTATGTCCATTCAGGTCAGAGCTTGCTTAAAGCTCAGACTCACTGCATGTGGAGCATATGTTCACAGCCGGGCAAAGTGTACAGCCGGTACTGCCAGGATATGCCAGGCAATATATCGGGCATGAGAAAACCTGAGTGATTTGCCTGCAGACACATAGTGCAGATTACTACGGTATGAATCTCTGTACATGCCCGCATTGCCAGAACATTACCGGGACCGCACTTATGCCTGCAGCCGGGGCATTACTGGAACTGTGCTCTGCCTGCAGTCGGGGCATTACTGGTACTGCCCGCATGGCTGCAGCCGGGGCTTTACTGGGACTGTGCTCTGCCTGCAGCCGGGGCTTTACTGGGACTGTGCTCTGCCTGCAGCCGGGGCATGGCACAAAATGCTCAGCTGCGTACCTGTACAGGCAGTGCGGTGGGGACAGGCGTGGTGAGGCAGCAGGTCGCCCAGGTTAAGTGCCGGGTAATGGCTCGGCGGGCGGGATTTATTGGTTTCTGGTACTGCGGCAGCGCAAGGTGCTGCATAATTTTTCAGGAAGTAAAAACAGTGGCTAAAGCAGCAAAGGAAGTTCAGCGTCTTGACAAGATTGTGGCCCATCTGACCGGCATGAGCCGTCAGCAGGCTACCCGTGCCATCAAGGATGGTGATGTAACAGTTGATGATGAGGTGGTAACAGATGCCGCCGGCCGTATCAGCGTGCATGCTCATATTGTGGTGGCCGGTTTTAATGATGACGAGTCAGGTGCAGTAGCTGCCTCAGAGGCCTTCAAAAAGCGCGTTTTCATGCTCAACAAGCCTTTTAACTTTGTCTGTGCTGATCGCGACCGTAACTTCAATACTGTGCAGTCTCTGTTCAAAAACGAATTACACCACACACAGCTGCACTGTGTAGGCCGTCTTGATGTTGATACTACTGGTCTTATCATTGTGACCGACGATGGTGATCTCAACCATGCCGTGACCTCACCAAGGACTCAGCTCTCCAAGGTATACCTTGCCCGTCTTGACCGTCAGGTTCCTCCATCAGCAGTAAAAAGCTTTGCTGCCGGTATCAGGCACCCTGAGGAAAAGAAGCGTTACCTGCCTTGCTCCCTGCATATTTTCGAGCCTCAGGAAGCTGCTCCAGTGTCTGCCCACAATGGCGAAAATGAGGGACAGACAGAGTACTGGGCAGCCGTGCAGCTTACCGAGGGCCGCTACCATGAGGTCAAGCGCCTGTTTGAGACCGTGGGCTGTGAGGTCCAGGAGCTGGTGCGTGTTGCCATTGGCTCACTTACTCTCAACGAAAAGCAGCAGCTTGGTGAATATGTCAGCCTGTCAGAGGAAGAAATTGAAGCCCTGCTGACCAGCTATGACTATCAGCCTGATCAGCTGGAAATGCTTCTGGAGCGCTACCGTGAGGCCCTTGAGGTATCACGCCCAATGTGGTGGCCGTCAAGCTGCGCTCTGGCACGGGCCGCCCGCGCAGCTCAGGCCGCAGCCTCCACTGCAGGCGCTGCCGCTGCAGCAGCTTCAGCCTCGACACCTGAAGCCGCCGACATTTACGGCAATGCCCGCTCCAGCTCAGCTGCAACAGGGGCAGCCACGCTATCAGATACCAGTGATGAAGACTGTGGTGATGAGGGGGACTTTGATGAGGTGGACGAGAACGGCGATCTGCGTATCTACTGATTTATCCGGGGATAATACTTTATAAAGCAATAAGTAAAGAAAACAGGATTGTGGTTCAGTGCTACGATTTTTACTGAGCCCAAAGGATTGCTCTTACTTATTACTGATGATCAGGCTTCTGTGTAAGCCAGCCTGCTCAAACTTCCCCAGGCGTACCGGCAAAAGCCAGATATCCCCATCTTTTGCCAGGTTAAGCCAGGTTGCTCATGCCAATCATGAAGCCTGGTAAGTTATTTGTCTGTACCACGTTTTGCAAAGCCTGATGGTTTGAGCCATTGGGCTTTGCTGCTTCTGGGCTATGCTCTTTATGGCGGGCATAAACGTAAGTTGCAGCTAAAGAGCAGGTTGCAACCCAGATGTGCGGTCAGGTATGTGCAGGGACGTGAAAGTCGGATCTGGCCAGAGCAGCCCGCTGGCCAGATTAGCCCACATGGATAAATTAGCCCATTAACATCATTGACCGTATCGACCGTATTGTCAGCAACGCCCGCTCAGGACTGGAGCTGCAAGTTCGGGGAGAGGGGGCACGGTGCGGGGGAATTAACTGTACCGGGGATGACGTCAGAGTTAATAATCGAGCCCAGGGAGAGCGTGGCCCTGGTGCGGGCGGTGCTCATCGGGCATTGGGCAGGAGTGGAGAACAGTCAGTGACATTAGTCTTTTACTGACGGTGGTTCAAATAACAGAAAGCGGACTTTGTACTATGGGCTGCGATGGTATGTAAGCGTGAATGCTGTGTAATCAGGCTTTAAAATCCGGCTAATAGTGGGCTAATAGTGATCTTATATAATTTGTCCTTGCTATCGATATGATATGCGTTGCTGCAGGCCGGTTGCTGTTCCCCGGTTGCAGCAAAATGTCACATGCTTAATGCCGACTGGTGCTCAAGCCGGCTCAAATAAGGGAACGGCCTGACCCTCATGGTCAGTTGAGAAAAGGTTTTATGATGAGAAAGACTTTATGCGCTTTGGCCGCTGTATCAGCAGTACTGTTCATTGGTGTTGCATACGCTGCTGACATGTCACCTGGCTACGACAGATGTATGGACAGAGCAAAGACCTTTAATGACCGTCTGGCCTGTGTTCAGGAAGCTGAGATTTACCTTGGCAAGCAGGCTGAGGACACCTGTGAGGCTCTTAAGAAGAGCTGCTCTGAAACTGAAAATGCCAGAGAGTGCATGGCAGCTGCCGAAAAGGCTCATAATGCCTATATCGACTATTACGATAAGATGGCAGTGGTACTGGGATATATGAGCAATGCTGAGGGCAATGAAAGCCGTATCAGCGCCATGGAGCAGCTCAGCACCATTACCTCTTTCCATACTGAGCTCATGCAGGGAGCAATTGAAAATCTCGAAGAGGCTGCAGAGGCCCGCAAGCACGCTGAGACTGATGACTAATATGGAGCCTGCACAGCAGGTCCATGATGTCCATAGTACCCATGATGGTCATGCTCTTCAGAGACGCTCTGAGCATAATAAACATGTTCAGTCATAAGGTCCGAAGCAGGTCATGATCCGGCTCAGGCTCCGTAGCCAGCGTCAGCACCAGTACCAGCACCGGTGCAATTGTCAGCACCAGAACCGGTGGAAGTGTCAGCACCAGTACCAGCACCGGTGCAATTGTCGGCACCAGAACCGGTGGAAGTGTCAGCACCAGTACTGTACCGGTGTCAATGTCAGCACCAGCTCATGCCCTGGGCAGGTATGCCACACCCCACAGGAAGAAATTCCCGTGGGGTTTTGTGTTTCTGGAGGAGCTGATAATGAGCGAAGTGCGGCATAAGGCAGGGCACGGGGATGTAGTGGGTTGTACAGGCTGATCTATGGTATGCAGACAGGTAATGATCCTTGTCTGACATATACGCTAATTTTGAAACTTTTTGTCCCAAAGGATACTGGCAATAAAAAATATTATCCTAAGATAAGTTATTCGTAAATCCTTAAAAATCAGGTTTTCAGTGAATATTTGTAAAATAATAGTTAGAAAAATAACCAAAAATTGTACAATTATTGGGATAGCGTTATCCCGCTGATTTGAGGTTTTTTTGATGGCTATTTTAAAAAATATCACGGAGATGCCTCCCCCAGACTGGGCATACATCACTGCATATGGACGAGTGCTTCATAGATACCGCAAGGATGGCAAGCGACATAATGTTGCCATAGGCAACGTCGTATTAGTAAGGCCATGCAAAACTGATAGATAACGTATTATGAAAAGTTTTCTTTAACTGCTCCAATTAAGGTTGTTGATCCCATCACATGAAGCTATTACGTATTTAGATTTATAGATTAAATTTATTCTATTATTTTAGAAAATAGCTCTGGGGTGGGACAAAAAATTTCAAAATTAGCGTATATATGCTGTTCTTAATTCAGTAACTGTCTGTCAAAAACAGGTTCCATTAATTTAGGTCTTTATCCCCAAACTGTGTCGCATAGACGATCTCAGGCATGTATGTTCAACCCGGATCTGCCTGAAGGTGACGGCATAATTTAAATGTCATGGTAAATACCGTAAGTTTGCTGTCTGACTGGCTAATATCTTTAGCGTCGGGTGCCTGCCATTTTTATGCAGCACCAGGCTCTGCCGGTAAAGTGTGGGGCGGGCCTCAGTCCATGAGACCTGGTGTAAGTATGATGACTGGCCTGTATACCGTATTTACTAGCCTGCAATGCTCTGTACCGTAAGCCAGTTATTTTGCCCTTGTTAAATTCATGCGGCAGTAAATGTTAAAAAATGTTCCACGCGGTTCCACGTGTATACAAAATTGCAAAAAATAAAATTGTTCCACGCCAGGTCAAAATAAATTCCCCAACAGGAAATGCGTTATTTATCTGATTTTGGGTGCGGGCTGGTTCACTGCGTAACAGCCCTCTGGGAACAGTTATCACCCTTGTTTCAGGCTGGACTGTTCCCGCCGGAACAATCACTGGGAATCGCGGGGCAAATTAACAAGGGCAAGATGTTTCTTGCTCTGGTGTATGCTGGTCTCTCATGGCATATGGTCAACTATCTGTTCTTATTGACATCCCGTCACCATGGAGCGGGAAACATAGCCCATAGCCCATGGCTCATGTCATATGGCCCATAGCCCATTGACCATGTCTTATGGGGTAAGTTTTAATCGGCAGCGGTAGACAGGGATATGACTGCTGCTGAGACTGCGGCAGAGGCAGAGACTGGTACTGTGAAAGCAGCAGAGCATATGACAGTAGCAGAGACTGTATAAGCTGCTGAGGCTTATGGCAGAGTTGCTCTTTTGCGGCTCTGACAGGGCGTATGGCCAGTATGGCTCTGCCTTGCTCTATGAGCCGCAGTGCGCTGTCTTGCGCGCCACGCGGCGACATGAGTCAGAGCGACTTATGACGTTCTGTCAGGGATTCGGGCAATATGGGGCGTATGAGGAGCCGGCTGCCGCTCCTGAGGGCGGGCAAGAAAGGGAGTAACTTAGGAGCCTGCTGCAGTGCTGAGGAGCCAGGCTGCCGTGCCGGGGGGAAGCTGCAGTCCATATTCCTGCCGGGGGCTGGGCAGTTGGAGCTGTTTGAGTATTTTATTCATAAGACTGCATTGGGCTGTAGAGCACAGATTAACTGTAGTTTTTGTATTAGACTTAGGCGCCAAAAGCTGATGAATGCCTGGCCTCAGCGCCGCTGTGGTGCTGGAATGTCCCTTTGCATGGCCATTACAGATGTTATGGGTACAGACAGAGCCTGAGTGTGCGGCCATGTTGGAGCTGCTGATCTGGGGCTGCTGACCTGTTGGGGCGGCTGACAGGGGCTGTGCTGGCGGGGCGGTTTAGCTTGAACGAGTTTGATTTTTAACTGCGGAGTTAGTTATTCATGGAAAAGATTGTTGTCACCGATGCCATTTCCATCCCTAAGGCCTATCCATTACCACGTCCATCTTTTGAGCATGAGTGGGTAAGCTATGAGACCACTGCCCCTGATGAGCTGGTTGATCGCGTTAAGGATGCTACCATTATCGTGACCAATAAGAGCCGTTTAACCGCTGAAGTGCTCTCCCAGTGCCCAAAGGTAAAGTTCATTGCCGAGCTGGCTACCGGCTTTAACAATATCGATATCGATTACTGCAAGGAGCACGGCATTGGTGTGGCTAACATTCAGGGCTACTCAACTGACTCTGTAGCTGAGCACGCCATCACCATGATGCTGATGTTAAGCCGCTCCATGATTAAGACCCGCAAGGAAATGGAGAATGGCCTGTGGGTTAATGCCAACTGCTTCTGCCAGCTGCCATACCCTGTAGTTGACCTTGCCGGCCGTACCCTGACCGTAATCGGTTCAGGCTCCATCGGCTCCCGTGTAGGTGCTATTGCCAGTGCCTTTAACATGAAGGTTCTCAAGGCCGAGCGCCGAGGTGCCCAGTCCGTACGTGACGGCTACACCAGGTTTGAAGATGCCATTGCTCAGGCTGACTTTATCAGTGTTAACTGCCCTCTGACTCCTGACACCACCAACCTCATTACCAGCAAAGAAATCGCCACCATGAAGAAGTCCGTCTTCATCATTAACAATGCCCGTGGCGGTGTGGTCAACGAAAATGACCTGGTTGAGGCCATTGTCAGTGGTGCCATTGCCGGTGCCGGTGCTGACGTAGCTTCTGTTGAGCCTTTAACTGCCGATCACCCATATGTGAAGTTACAGAACAACGACAACTTCCTGCTCACTCCTCATCAGGCATGGATGTCTCACGACTGTCTGCAGGCTCTGGTCAAGCAGTTTGGCGAGAACCTCGAGGCCTTCCATAAGGGTGAGTCCTTACGCCGTATCGTCTAAAGGCTCATAAGCCCGGAGACAAAACAACACAGCTGACCTCAAAGGTCAGCAGGGGCCAGCAGCAATCCTGGCCCTTTTTCATGGCCGGCAGCCGTGCCTGCCTGCCATGCCTGCCATGCCTGCAGCCGGGCCGGCGGCCCATAACCTGACACCAGGCTGCTCTGGCAATGATTAAGGATCGCTATGGTCTGGTTAACTGTCATCATGACAGCGAGACGGATCATGCATACTTGTTCCGGGGCCGGGGCCGGCCATATGCTGTTTCACTCATGCTGCTGGACACTGGTCGGGCAGCATGCTGCCAGGCTGTCGGCTAGGACATGGTTCCGGGCAGATGCAAGGGCCTGGTTAAGCCACCTGTTTTCTGGCACCTGCAGGAGCCTGGTTACTAAACCTGGTTGTACCATAATGGGGTAATGCAGGCACAGAGGATAATGGCAGCTCAACAGGCCTGTACAAAGGCATTGTCAGATCGAATATGTACTGAAATAAGGAGGATCTGTCTGCTGAATGATGCGTCTTTGAGGTTTAGTAATGTGCAGCTCTGGTGCTTTGTCCAACATAATCTGACAGAAAAGGCATATCGTGGGATAATATGCGCCGCAGCAATCTGTTGAGTAATACAGAATCTTCGGTTTAGTGGCTGCTGAACTTCATTTTCGTCTGACATTTTGCCCGGATGCGCCAGGTATTACCAGGTCGCAATCTGTTTGTCCAGTGTGCGGACAAATTGTGCCCAGGGCTTATGCTTCCTGCCCATAACATCATAAGCTGGTCTTATGCCAGCAACAGGTGCTCATCCCGTACAGTCAAAAGAGCCTCATGGCCAGGGTACAGGGTACAGCTACCGGGTACATGGTACAGAGCTTATGGCACAGCTTTACTGTGCCTGGGACCCGCAGGGTGCAGAGCGCACTGAGCTGTATGCTTGCACATGATGTATGCATATGATGCAGCGGGCATGACCTGCAGGTATATATGGCCGGAGCCTTAGTGTCACGGCCTGCCTGCAGGGCGTTGCGTCTGTGGGACAGGTGCCCATATCGTCAGAGCATATGAGGACAGTGGCACTCAGGTTTTCAGTGATGTCTGCCTGAGGCATGGTCACGGCCGGGTACAGCTGCTCTGTCAAGGTGATATCTGTGCCTGACTGACATGAGCGCTGGTGCTTTTGCTTTCTGTTTTTCTCAGTTCTTCTTGAGATACTGTACGTTTCATTATGATGCTCAGGCTCACAGCCGGTATCAGGATTAATTAACATACCTCCCGGAGCCCCATGGAAAATAACAGCAAGAATCTGGTGACCTCTGCCGCCAATGATCTCGGATATACCTTTGAACTGTGTGTTACCTCAACTGAGGGCGTGAAAGTCGCCTCTGAAATCGGCGCCCACAGAATTGAGCTGTGTTCAGCTCTGAGTGAAGGTGGTCTTACCCCTTCATACGGTATGATGCGTGTGGCCGGTGAGCACTGTGCAGAGGTTGATACAAAACTCAACGTCCTGATCAGACCACGAGCCGGTGATTTTATTTACACCAGCGAAGAGCTGGAAATCATGCGCCATGACATTATGATGGCCCGTAAGTTCAACGCCAACGCAGTAGTAGTGGGCTGCCTTACCCATGATGGTAAGTTGGATGTTGATGCCATGGAGCTCATGCTAGATGCTGCTCATGGCATGGAGTTAACTTTCCACCGTGCCTTTGATCTGTGCGCTGACCGTATCGAAACCATGGAGCAGCTTATTAAGCTTGGTGTGACCCGTATTCTGACTTCAGGCGGCAAGGCCAATGCTCTTGAAGGCGCAATGAATATCAAAGAGCTGCATGATAAGGCTGACGGCCGTATCCATATTCTGGCCGGTGCCGGTGTCAAGCCTTCCAATATTGTTGAGATTGCCCGTATTTCAGGCATTAAGGAATTCCACTTTTCTGCCAGGGACACCTATCCATCAATGATGAGCTATAAGAACCCTGATGTCTTTATGGGCCTGCCAGGCTCTGATGAGTATGCTATTCAGTACACCAGCAAGGAAATTGCCCTGGAGACCATCAGCGCCCTGTTAAACAGCGCCCCTGAGCTCAATAAGTAGTCAGGCCCCGCGCGCCTGCCCCACTGTCAGGCACAAACGCCTGGCAGCGCGGAACAGCGTAGCACTGTGACTGGCAGGAGCGCCGCTGCTGCAGCCAAAGCAGCTGCAGCAAGGCCACAGGAGCAGGTCCCCACGCTCAGTTGTGACAGTGCCGAACCAGGCGTTCAGTACATTACAAGGCCCTCTGTCGGCAAGGACAGAGGGCCTTGTGCATTCATGGGGGCTTGAGATGGCTGTTTTTAGTACGCCGGGCAAGAACCGGTTCCTGGTCTGCAAAAATTACAAAGCCCCCTGTCCTGTCGGACAGAGGGCTTTGTGGTCGGTGCGGGCGCGGGCGCCGTACCGGCCGGGCTTTTGCCTTAGCTGATTAGCTTAAGGAGAAAGCCAGATCGTACTGATCTTCGTGGAACTTGTGCTTCATGTTCTCGATGCAGTCGATAATGTCGTGGTGTACGAGCTCACCGCGCTGAATGCCGATGCAGCGGCCAGAGTGGCCCTGACGCAGCAGTTCAATAGCGTAGGCACCCATACGGGAGGCCAGCACACGGTCAGCAGCGGATGGAGTGCCACCACGCTGAATGTGGCCGATAACGGTAGCACGGGTCTCAAGACCGGTTCTCTGCTCGATTTCCTGAGCCATCTGGTGAACGTCAGTCTGGTTCTCACATACTACCAGAATGGCGTGACGCTTACCCTTGGCAATGGAGTCGTCGATGGACTTGTAAACAGTTTCCTTGTCCCATGGTCTCTCAGGAACCAGAACAGCTTCCACACCACAGGAAATAGCGGCGCTCACAGCAAGGTCACCACAGTGACGGCCCATAACCTCAACTACGGAGATACGCTTGTGAGAGGAGCAGGTGTCACGCAGACGGTCGATACAGATAACAGCAGTGTTTAAGGCAGTATCGAAGCCGATGGTGGTGTCGGTACCGGCGATATCGTTATCGATGGTGCCTGGCAGGCCGATACAAGGGAAGCCCAGCTCGGAAAGGAGCTTGGCACCCATGTAGGAACCGTCACCGCCTACAACTACCAGAGCATCGATGTTGTGCTCTTTCATTACTTCAACGCACTCGCGACGGATAGCCTCTTCCTTGAACTGTGGGAACCTGGCAGTACCGAGGAAAGTGCCGCCACGGTTAAGCATGTCAGAAACGCTCTTACGGTCTAATGGGATGATATTTCCCTCATGCAGACCAAGATAGCCGTCCTGAATACCGCAAACTTCGTAATCGTAATCAAGAGCAGTACGAACTACAGCACGGATGGCAGCGTTCATGCCTGGGGCGTCACCACCTGAGGTTAAAATACCAACTTTTTTAATAGCCATTTTCTGTTTCCTGGATCTGGAGCTAAAGCCAACCTGAAATAATCCGCCTTTTTCAGCTCAGGCAAGGGTCCTGGTCCTCTTATGGAGGTCACCTTATGAGGTGACGGGCACAGTGTTATCCCCATGCTGGGGGGCCAGACGGGAAAAACTTTATCTGTACTGAAAACCTGGACCGGTACTTACTTTTGCTTGAGGCGGGCAGGAGCGCCTGTATTGGCCGGGGCGTCCTGGAGTAATAAGACCACATCTGTCAAAATTTCCTGCAGCATCCTGAAGCCTTGCGCTCCTGGCTGCCAGCTGATGCTGACAACTTGCTGGAGGAGTGCTGACCACGGCAGGAGCTTATGCCCTCTGGCATGACAGCAGCTGTCGGAATGGATCCGGCAGGACAGTATGAGAGCCTGTGCATATTATGCTAAAGCTCAAATGTAAAAACTGTGGTTGAAACTTATTCTTTAGTTCCAAAAAATAATCTGAAGCATCAGCCTGGAGGTCACACTCAACCTGGGACAGCTTAACCATATCTGTCCATAAGACTCTCCTGCGTCAGCAGCAGCCGGCGCAAGCTGATTAGAAAGTCCTCACAATACCCTGCACACACGGATTTGAGGATTATGCTGCCACAGACAGCATGTGCCTGTAGCAGCTGAAATGCAGCTGATGATATGCCGCACTTATAACCGGGACTCAAGCCCGGAGCACTTACTGATAAGCCTTGGCTTTTAGGCGTTGGCTACAGCAGCAGCGATGATAGCGGAGAAGTCGTCAGCCTTTAAGGAAGCGCCGCCAACCAGGCCGCCGTCGATGTCCTTCTGAGCGAATAACTCTGGGGCAGTCTTGGCATTGCAGGAACCACCGTAGAGGATACGTACGCCGTCAGCAACTTCCTGAGAGAAGGTAGCCAGGTAAGCACGAATGTCAGCGTGAACCTTTTGAGCGATCTCAGGGGTAGCAGTCTTGCCGGTGCCGATAGCCCAGATTGGCTCGTAGGCGATAACAGCATTCTTGAAGGAATCGATGCCGCACAGATCGATAACTGCCTTTAACTCCTCACGAACAACGTCCATGGTCTTGCCGGCGTCGAACTCAGCCTCGGACTCACCAACGCATAATACTGGAATTAAGCCGTTCTGCTGAGCAGCCTGGTACTTCTGAGCAACGTAGTTGCTGCACTCCTTGTGGTACTCACGACGCTCGGAGTGACCAACGATGGCGTAGGTACAGCCGAACTCACGTAACATCACTGGGGAGTTCTCACCGGTATAGGCGCCGGAGGTGTGAATATCGCAGTCCTCTGAACCCCAGGCAAGCTTGGAGCCCTGGGCAAGGTTCTCAACCATGCCGATGAAAACGGCAGGGGCGCAAACGGCTACTTCAGCCTTACCGGCAGCGTTGTTTGCTGGCTCCTTTAAGGCATTTACTAAAGCAGTTACAGAATCCTTAGTGCCGTTGAGCTTCCAGTTACCCATTACGAGAGGAGTTCTCATGTCTTATCTCCAATAGTTAAGCAAATAACGAATCTGGCATCTACAAGCCGGCCCGCAGGATCAATATTCCTGGTAAGGCCGTTATTCCCGTGCTGTCTGATACAGAAAAGGATCAAGGCCTGCAGAGGCTGATCAGCTTGTTAGGGGTATGCCTGAACATGATCTGTGCTCAGTCTTTCATCACATGAAAGATTGCTGATGATACAAATGATCAGGTCAGGGGTCATTTTACACCTTTTTGAGGGCTGAAAAAAAGACAAAAAGGCGCCCCACTAAACATTATGGGGCCCCTTTTGGGGGCGTCGCTTAAGGCACGAAAGCCATCACTTGAAAGACATAAAGGCAAACAGCTTACAAAGGGCAGGTAAAACGTTTTCATCGGCCCGCATCACTGCGCTCCTGGCACGCTCATGTTGCCCCGTAACAGTGCCTCCACACCATCAGCACCCGCTCTGCGCCAACATGGCACTCACTGCTCCAGGTAATGATGGCCCCAGACCACACCTGGACAATGACCGGCACGCAAGACAGCTCAGTCACAGCCTGAGCATGAGCCTGAACCGGGTTCTCTGTCCCTGGCAGTAGCGACACATGCCATGTCATGGCCATATGAACGGCCGGAAACGACAGAAGCCATGACCGTATTGCGATCATGGCTTCTGATAAGGCATGCAATGCCAGAAACACAGCTGTGTTCAGAGTAGGCTTACTCAGCCTTTTCACCCTGCTGAATAGCGCGGGCACAGGCAGCTACGTCCTCAAGCTCCTGGAGGGTGAACTCAAAGCCGTGCTTCTTGCCCAGAGCAACCAGGTTCTCACGGAACTTGTCATCGGCACGGATAGACTCGAATTCCTTGGTCAGTTCTTCGTTCTTGTCAAGGCTGGTAAACAGATCATTAATAGCCTGAATGCTCATAAAAACTCCTTATCGCCGCAGCGAAAAATGATTAAACGGAGCCCTGTATTTGCAGGGCATGGCCTGCATCATAACACTGATCGCACCGCGATATAAACACAAAGGCGGCACTGTTAAGCCTTTGTCTGTGCTGTCAAAGACCACGTTCAGGCCCCTGTAAATGCCGATTGGTCCGCCCCTTACGTGGAACTGCCACAAGCACTTTATCCCTTAAAAGCTCACAGGCCGGGCTGTCGGACATGGCTGCCAGTTCATTGCCGCCAGTTCATTGCCGCCAGTTCATTGTCGCCAGTTCCTGGCCTCCATTGCCGCTCTGCAGGCATGCCCCTGTGAGAACACGGGGACATGCATCTGCCATGCAGCTGCGCTCAGAAGGTCATGCAGCTGACATTGACCTGACCGTCAGGCAGTCTCGCGGCGCCGCCTGAGCCTGATGCACAGGCATAGTATGCCTGCAGGCTAAGAATCAGAGGCATTGGCAGAGGCAGCCGGGACGGTCAGGCTGTTTTTTCCAGCACATCGCCCGTGATGGCGTCGAGCAGTCTTATCAGATCCTCTGGTCTGATACCAACCGACATGCCGCGTTTGCCTGCTGAGACCAGTATTTCATCCTGTCCAATAGCTGAGGCGTCCAGAATGGTAACAGTGCGACGCTTCTGGCCAAAAGGGCTGATTCCGCCAACCACATAGCCGGTGACACGCTGCGCAGTCTGAGGATCAGTGGTCTCAAGGTCCTTGAGCTTTGCGGTGCGGGCGGCGGCCTTGAGGGAGATTCTTCCTGATACCGGAACAATGCAGGTCACATATGTTTTGTCATGATGGAGGATGATAGTTTTGAAGACCTTATGCTCATCCATGTTAAGGGCCTGAGCAGCATGGCGGCCAAAGTCATGATTGTCGCTGACATACTCATATTCTTTAAAAGAGATTTTGTTTTTGACCAGAAAGTCCAGAGCCGGTGTTTTCACAGAATTTTCTCCATTGCAGGCCTTACCCGGAAATGGTGCCTGAGGCACTTCTGAGTATGGTCGTGAGCTGATAAGGCTCATTATATGTCCGTATCAGACATACCGTAACCTCACTGATGTACTCCACCGTCTGCAGCTGTGTCCTCAGTGGGGCGCCGGGGCTGTTACCGGAGGTTTGGGATTATGGTGACAAATCAGAGCGGGATGGAGGTAGTGGCGGCGATTTTTGCGGCCTTTGTGGCAGGTATGATAGATATTTTTTTGCACCATGGTGACTGCTGTGAGATCAGTCATGTTTTGCCTGGTATGATATGCGCGATCTGAACCGGTATATGTCATGAACTTTGGCTGTTAGCGGTGCAGAGCGTACAGATAACACATGCAGACACAGACAGTGAGCCACTGGCACGACATCATTACAGGTATTGATGCACGTTTTCAGCAGGCAGCACTTGCTGTGTTCCGTACACACTACAGTGTCATTGAAGTCAGGGGGACTGATGGAAATAAAGCTTGCTTCTTGGAATGTCAACGGCATTCGTGCAGTGGCTGCCAAGCCTGAATGGCAGGAGTGGTTTGCTCAGGATAAGTATGATGTCATTGGACTTCAGGAAACCAAGGCTGAAAAAGAGCAGATCCCTGAAGCTATTGTCAATAAAGAGGGCTATGAGAGCTTCTTTGCCAGCTCCAGGGTCAAGAAGGGTTACTCCGGCACTGCCGTATTTTCCCGTATCAAGCCGTTATCTGTAGAGATTGAGTTGCCTGATCCTGAGTTTCAGGGTGAGGGCCGTATTGTCCACCTTGAGTTTGAGAAGTTCCACTTCTTCAACGGCTACTTCCCAAATGGTGGCGCCGAGGTTTTAGATGAGAATGGTAAGCCTATCAAAGGAGAGTTTAAGCGAGTCCCGTATAAAATGGGTTTCTTTGATAGTTTCTTTAAGTATGCTCAGGAACTGCGCAAGAGCAAGCCTATTGTTGTGTGCGGCGATTTTAATATTGCACACCATGAGATAGACCTTGCCCGTCCAAAGACAAACAAGAATACTACCGGATTCCTGCAAATTGAGCGTGACTTCCTCGACATGTTCACCTCAGCAGGCTATGTCGACACTTTCCGCCACATCAAAGGAAATGAGGAAGGTCATTATTCATGGTGGTCCTACAAGATGCAGGCCCGCGCCAAGAACGTAGGATGGAGAATCGATTACTTCTTCGTCTCCGATGAGCTTAAGGACTGCATCAAGGACGCCTCCATTGAAAAGGATGTCTTTGGTTCCGACCACTGCCCGGTCAACCTGACCCTCGAGCTGTAACAGCTGTAAGAGCAGCTGAAGCATCAGCAGGCTGATGGCAAAGTGGCCGCAGGTTCACGCTGCATAACACGGGGCGCTGTTCTCTTTGAGGACAGCGCCCCGTGCCGTTTCAGGCCCGCAGCACCAGATGCCCTGCAGGCAGCCGGGCTACCTGCTGCATCCGGCTGTCATGTCATGCTGGCTGGAGTGGCGGTGCCGCCTGAACCTGAGTCCTGCTGCCCGTCAGTCAGCCTGCTGGTCAGCCGGGCAATGGTCTTAACCCATGCGCTTAACCACGGACCCGGCTGCGCAATGTGCTTAACCACGCACATGGCTGCGCCATGCTCTGCCCCGCCGCAGAGCCAGACCTTAGCTGCTTTGCTCAAGATGGCCTCTGCCTGAGAGGCCTTAAGGCCCGCCTTAGCCGTTTATTCTTATGAGGCTTCACAGGGGACCATTGTGGGCTGACTGGCTGGTATTCAGTATGGAAAGCTCAGGCGGGCAGGGATATGACGCAGATAACACTTTTGTAATTAGCAACTGTGGTGCGATATCAGCATCCTGGCTTTGGGAGTAAGATAGGAGTAAGGACCGGACGGCTTTCATGCTGTTGCGGATTTGTTAACCGGGTCAACTGACAGGAGTTAATTATGGCTGATAAGACTTACCGTTTTGCCACTGTTGAAGATGTGCCTCTTATCCTTAAATTCATCAAGGATCTGGCTCATTTTGAGCACCTCGAAGGCGAGGTTTCCGCAACTCCTGAGCTGCTCACCGAATGGCTTTTTGACCGCAAGGTAGCTGATGTTATCTTTGCACTGGACTCCAACGAAAACGAAGTGGGCTTTGCGCTCTTCTTCTACAACTTCTCCACTTTCCTTGGCAAGGGCGGTATCTACCTTGAGGATCTCTTTGTAATCCCTGAGTACCGCAAGCTGGGCTATGGCAAGTTCCTGCTGCACTCTCTGGCTCAGATTGCCCTGTCCCGTAACTGTGGCCGTCTGGAGCTGGCATGTCTGGACTGGAACACCAATGCCATTAACTTCTACACCAAACTTGGCTGCAAGGTTATGGATGACTGGACCACCTACCGCTTCTCTGGTGAGTCCCTGATGAACCTCGCCAATGTTTAATGGCAGACAGCTAAAGTCTGATGTCTGAATTATTATGTCTGATAGCTGCTCGCGTCAGGTCAGCGCTGACAGAGGCAGTATGAAGCTCAGCTGAGCAGCAGCGATGGCATGATGGCATACTGTTGTAACAGCGTAATACACCAGTCCGCACACCATGCCAGGCCGCGCCATACCATGCCATGTCACGGCCGGGCCGTCCTGAGGTGCGACCGGGCCCGGCACTAAAAAATACCGCCCCTGAACTGTACATGCAGTAACAGGGGCGGTATTTTTTTTGCCTGTTGCTTGTCAAAACAGCATAAATATGGGCGTTATCATGTGTTTGATAGATACATAAAGCAGGCAAAGAAAAAGGACCATGATGGTCCCGCAAGTGCTGGTCAGAGTCTGTAGAGACTGCCTTGATAAAGCTGATATACAGGCCATATTTATTTTGCAGGGCCCATAAAATTTTAAAGCTGCAGCCAGAATCCGCATTCCGAACTGCAGCCCAAGTGCTTCAGGTAAATTGTATCAATACCATTTGAGCTATGCAAGTACACAGCTGATTCTTTTTCATATACCTGTAATTTTGTTTCCCGGGCCGCGCAAAGGCATATTGACATGTGTCGATGCCATAGGGCTGGACAGTATATATTTATCTGTTTCCAGGGGAAAATGCAGCCCCCAAAGCTACTGTGATCTTTATGAACAGCATGAAGCTGATGCGCTGAGTGTACCGTGTCAGTACACATGTGGGCATGTCAATGCATTTTCGGACATGGCAGCTTGCTGCCTCCTGCCAGTGCCAGGACCAGAGGCTGAGCTGCAGCGTGCCAGTACCAGAGGCTGTGCTGCCGCGCCAGTGCCGCTGGAGAAGAGAGGAGTACACCGCATGAGGGACTGGAGGGGCGCTCAGTATTGCCAGGGCACAGTGATGTGGGGGCTGCAGGGTCGCATTGTTGTGGTGCACTTTGTGGCCGTGCATGGTTATGGTACGTGATTTGTGCGTCAAAAAGGTGCGATAAAGGGGCCTGGTCATGGCTAAATAGGGCGGGCGGCTTGTTACTTTCAGATCATGGTCATACAATGGATACATATTCTGCAGAGCACAACTGTCACTGTTCTCCAAAAACCAGTAGTGTTTCCAAAGCATTGAGGACGGTACAGGTAACTGTGCAGATATTTCTGATCAGCTCCTGTCATGTCAGGCTGACTGTCAAACAACAACATAATGGTGCTCATCGGGCCTTTTATGGGCCTTTGTTTTTTCTGCAGCACCAGTGCACAGTGCTCCCGGAGCCGGGAACAGTGCAGGCAGCAGTCCCGGACAGGCGTTAACTGCCAGTATCCAGGAAACTGAGGGCGGCCCGTCAGGGCCATAATCTTTCCTTGTAACAAATCATTGGAAAGTTGAGTAAGGCTGTATCAGAAGTGACGACGACAAGGCCATTGAGGCTGCAATACTCTCCTGATTCTCTTTGAGAGCAGGCAGGGAGCCCTGGTGGTCAGTAATCCAATCAGACTAAAAGGCATGGCCCGGACCGTTTTTGCGGAAAGGACCTGAATAACAGATGAAAGCACGCAATCTTAATAATTTGCCTGCCGCTGCACACTGCAGTCGCAGATCAGACGTTATCTCAATGAACAACGGTGTCGCTGACACTGGCCGATTTAGCTTTGGATCCGCTGCTCGTTATCACTACTGGTATTACTTTAACTACAACTACTAATAAGGCGTTTTAACCATGAACCTGATTAATGAACCAATGATTCCACAGCCTCCTCTCTACCGCGACGGCATCGTGGATACAAGGATAAATAACGTGTTACCTTTACTTCCACCAGTGGCTATTATCGAAAAGTTCCCTACCACTGAGTCAGCTGACCAGCTCGTATTTAATACCCGTAACAACATTCACAATATCATGCGCGGTCAGGATGACCGTCTTGTAGTCATTACCGGCCCTTGCTCCATTCACGATCCTGTAGCTGCCATTGACTACGCTCAGCGCCTGCTGCCATTACGTCAGAAGTACGCCGATCAGCTCGAAGTTATCATGCGCGTATACTTCGAGAAGCCTAGAACTACTGTGGGCTGGAAGGGGCTTATCAACGATCCTCGCATGGACAGCTCCTTTGATATCAACAACGGCCTGCGTATTGCCCGCAAGCTGCTGGTAGATGTCAATGCCATGGGCGTTCCTGCAGCTACCGAGTTCCTCGACATGATCTCTCCTCAGTACATTGATGAGCTGATCTCATGGGGTGCTATCGGTGCCCGTACCACCGAGTCACAGATTCACCGTGAGCTGTCCTCAGGCATGTCATGCCCTATAGGCTTTAAGAATGCCACCGACGGTTCCACCCGCATTGCTGTAGATGCAGTTGTTGCAGCCCAGCACGAACATACCTTCATGACTGTTACCAAGATGGGTCACGTAGCTATCGCTCATACCCGTGGTAACGATGACTGTCACATCATTCTGCGCGGCGGCAAGGAGCCAAACTACCACTCAGTAGCCGTAGCTCAGGCCTGCGAGCTGTTAAAGGCTGCAAAGCTGCCAGAGTCCGTGATGATCGACTTCTCACACTCTAACAGCTCCAAGCAGTTCAAGAAGCAGCTTGATGTCTGCCATGATGTTGCTACCCAGATTTCTTCCGGTTCCAACAAGATTTTCGGCGTAATGATCGAAAGCAACATTGTTGAGGGCCGTCAGGATCTGTGCGAAGACCTGTCCAAGCTCGTATACGGCCAGTCTGTAACTGACGCCTGCGTAGGCTTTGAAGATACCGAAGCCATGCTTGCCGAGCTTAACGAGGCCGTGCTGGCACGCCGTGCCCGTAACAAAGCACAGTAGGGGCCGCCCCCTCAGGTATTAAGGGGATGATGCCGCTGTGCATCACTCTTCTATGCCTGTCCTTTTAGTCGAACACTCATAAGCCTGACTTTGACCAAGCCAGGCTTATATAGTTTTTGGGCCCCCACAATCGTTTGTATGCACGCTGGGCAGGCCGCAAAAAGCCCTGAAAAACAGCCTTTACGCAGTGCATACGGCACGCCACGGCAGGTAAGCAGCACAGTTGCTCTGCAGTTCCGATGGTCGCTGCAGCCAGTGACGCAGTACAGTTGCTCTGCAGTTCCGATGGTCGCTGCAGCCAGTGACGCAGTACAGCTGCTCTGCAGCACCGCCGATTGTCGGTGCAGCAGCACCTGCTGCAGTCAGTTTCAGGAGCTGTCCAAAGGGTTACAGATATTACCGGTCAGTACTTATTTACATTGATATTTTGCTAGACTGACTACTGATTTTCACAGAGCCCGTACATGGCTGCACAGTCAGGGCGGGCAAGAGAAACAATTCAGCCCCTTCATGGCTGCCAGGCCAGAGGGAGATAACACGGCATTAGAGAGGAACACATGCAGGCTTTATCACTGGAGAAAGACAAGATTAAGATCCTGCTTCTGGAAGGCGTAGACCCAAGTGCGGTTGATACCTTTAAGAAAGCCGGCTACAACAATGTTGAGTATGACAAGAAGGCCTACGATGGTCAGGAGCTGCTCGACAAGATTGCCAATGTCCACTTCATTGGCATCCGCTCCCGTACTCAGCTGACCAGGGAGGTTCTGGAGCACGCGCGTCGTCTTGTCGGTATCGGCTGTTTCTGTATCGGTACCAATCAGGTAGACCTTGAGACTGCTGCCAGCCTCGGTATTCCTGTATTCAATGCTCCTTTTTCCAATACCCGCTCTGTAGCTGAGCTGGTAACAGGCGAGTATCTCCAGCTGTTACGTGATGTTCCTGCCCGTAATGCCCTGCTGCACCGTGGTGGCTGGAACAAGGTTGCACACGGCTGTTTCGAGGCCCGTGGCAAGACCCTCGGTATCATCGGTTACGGTCACATTGGTACTCAGGTAGGCATTATCGCTGAAGGCCTCGGTCTTTCCGTTATCTACTACGATATCGAGAACAAGCTCAGCCTTGGCAATGCCCGTCAGGTTGATACCATTGATGAGCTCTTTGCTCAGGCCGACATCGTTACTCTGCATGTTCCAGAAACCGATGACACAAAGAACATGATTGATGCCAGTGCCTTTGCCCGCATGAAGGATGGCGTGTTCTTCGTCAATGCCGCACGTGGCACTGTAGTTGATGTTGATGCCCTTGCTGATGCCCTGCGCTCTAAAAAGGTAGCCGGTGCTGCTGTTGACGTATTCCCTGTTGAGCCTGCATCCAATAACGATGAGTTCAAGTCACCGCTGCGTGAGTTTGACAATGTCATTCTCACTCCTCATATTGGCGCTGCTACTGAGGAAGCTCAGTGCAACATCGGTATTGAGGTGGCCCAGAAGCTTGCTCTGTACTCTGATAATGGTTCCACCCTGACTGCAGTAAACTTCCCTGAGGTTTCTCTGCCAGCCAAGCGTACCTCTGTATCCCGTCTGCTGCACGTGCACAAGAACATACCGGGCATCATGCAGAAGATTAACGAAGTCTTCGCCAGCCAGAACATCAACCTTGCGGCACAGTACTTGCAAACAAGTGGTGATGTAGGTTACGTAGTGATGGATATTCACTCAGAAACCCCTGAGACCATTGTTCCATTACTCAAGGAAATTCCAGGTACTCTCAAGTGCCGTATCCTGTTCTAAGCTGATATCTACGGGCTTTAAATCCCATCTGTCAGATAACAGGTCCTTTCCTGCAAAAGCGCTGCCCTCACAGGACACTACGACCGGCCATGGTGAAATGTTAATTTCACAACAGCGTGTCTGTAGCTGTCAAAAAACTGTGAACAGCGCTTTTGGCATATCTGCACCGCAGGTCCTGATGTGACCGCTGTTGTGATCTGATCAGTACAGCTTAGCGGCAGCAGAGTAACCCCAGGATTTTGTAGATTATCCAGAGTGAAGCTGCGCCATGCTCAACAGATTTAGTAAACTTTCATCCACATCACTGGCCCTGCTGGTCAGTGGTTTTCTGGGCTTTGTTGCTGCTCCGGTCCATGCCGCTGATCCTCAGGTATCAGACGCCAACCGCTGGCAGTTTACTGAGGATCCTGAGTACAGCTATAACAAGGGTTCGGCCTCCAAGCTTATCAGCATCAAGGAAGCCGTACTGCACCATACTCTGGGCATCAAGATTAACCGCAGCATGATTGACAGCTTTACTTTCAAGGTAGGCTGTATGCTGCAGAATCCAACTCCTCTGATGGAGCTGAGAGTCAACAGCCTCGATATCCGTCTGTTTGACTCAGTCAATGATTTCGTATTTGCCCGTTTCGTTGTCGACAAGGGGCAGGAATACTCCCTGCGCGGCGACCTTGCCGGCCGTAATCGTATTCTCTTCGCTCCGCTTACTGAAAATCAGGAGCGCTCCTTAAGTGATCTTTTCCTGCAGATGCGTGAGGGTGGCACCCTCAAGATTGCTCTGCTGCAGGGTGCAACAGCCAAGGTTCGTGTTTACGAAGTTCCTCTGGCCGGTTTTATGGAGCACTCTGATGCTCTCGTGCAGAGCTGTCAGAATTACAACCGTGCATGGCGTGGTGAGCGTACTTATCTGCCTGACTATATGGGCCGTGAGCCGGAGGGCTATGCACCTAAGGACTACAACCTCAAGGAAGATGAGGAAGAGGTCATCGATCCAAACGCTCCTAAGCCAGTAGTGGTTGAGGAGACAGTTAAGGAAGAAAAGCCTGAAAAGGCTCCTCCACCTGAGGTTATGCCATTTGCTCCAGGCGGCGGTCCAGCCAGCATTGGCCCTGATGGTCGTCCTGTCGGCGCTGCTGGTGGTGTGAACACCGGTACCGCAGGCGCAGCTGTGGACAAGTCTCTTGGTAATGCAACAGGTCCAATGCAGATTGGCCCTGATGGCCGTCCAGTCCAGCAGCCTGCCCAGCAGCCAGCTCAGCAGGGCGCCGCACCGGCACCTGCACCTGCACCAGCCCCGGAACAGGCTCCAGCTCAGCAGCCAGGCCAGCAGCCAGGTCAGCAGAGCCCACAGCCGGCAGGTAACAACGCTGCAGGCGATCCAGGCGCCATGGACATTTTCTAATCCGAGCTTAAAGCATTCCAAAACAAAGGGTCACCGAAAGGTGACCTTTTGCTTTATGGAGAGCACACTTTGAACTGACCAGCCAGGCAAGCAGGCAGTCGGCCAGCAATGCAGTCAGCCTGGCAGAAGGCCTGCAATGCAGCCAGTCTGCAGGCAATGCAGCGAGGCTGTCTGCCCGTAGCCGCTTATCAGACACCAGGCAGCCGGGGATGCTTATGCGGCTAAGCCGCATGTCCTTATACTTGAATATGAAGCGCAGCATGCAGCCTTGCCATAGCATTGCTCCTGGTCAATGCTGCAGCGTATTTACTGTCTGAGATGCCATGATCAGCATGGGCCTGCAGGGGCGTTTAGAACAGGGGATTTGTTACGTTCTGAGATGGTCCTTGAACGTGACCTTTCGACAGGCAGTGAGCCTGATTTTTTGACAGGCAGTGCGTGACTGAACTATTGCAGGCAGGAGGATTGTTCCT
Organism: Anaerobiospirillum sp. NML120511; assembly: GCF_023050955.1. NCBI lineage: Bacteria > Pseudomonadati > Pseudomonadota > Gammaproteobacteria > Aeromonadales > Succinivibrionaceae > Anaerobiospirillum > Anaerobiospirillum sp. NML120511. Next base: position 17,174 of record NZ_JALKIK010000008.1, on the reverse strand, counting down.
GAACCTTAAGATGCACTGGTAGATGTCTATGACGGGCGCTTAAGGGAATTCAGGACAGATGCTGGTAAGGATATGAGTGCTGGCCCAGAAATCCGTACAGCGCAATGATGGAGCTGCTAAGCAGGATAGAAGTCAGTTGGGGTCGAGGGCTTTAGCTTTAATGGGAGAGGAATGGCTGTAAGAGCCGAGAGGGCGGCAGCTGGTGCCGTGATTTTGCGGGACGTATAAACGAAAAAAGATGCCTGAAGCATCTTTTAGGGTGGTGCCCAGAGCCGGGGTCGAACCGGCACGGATGTTTAGTCCGAGGGATTTTAAGTCCCTTGTGTCTACCAATTTCACCATCTGGGCTTAATCTTTTGCTGTCGGTCGTGACTGACAACGCACACCATTATAGTGATTATTTAACTTCATGCAAGCATTTTTTAAAAAATTAACCAAAATTTAAGCAAATAACCCCACAGTTGTGGGCTGCTCTTTGCGCGATTGAGCAAATTGGGCTATTCATACCGGCATGCATGGCAGAATCACTCATAGTCACTCATTGCAGAAGCTTGCTTTATCGCTCAGATGAGCTGGCGCCAAACCCCTGCCTCCGCAGGGGAGCAGACTTTTATGACTGCAAGTTGTCAGGGCCCAGGGGCGATTGACTGTCCAGGGATGGAGGTAGAGTCTGATGCTGAGTTCTGGTGAGTATTTGTGCGGAGGTATACCTGCTGATACTCATGTAGTTCAGGTCGGCCAGACTTACGGAAAGCCAGTTCTTAAACTAAAGCTATCCCTGTTTTCTTGAATATATCTTTGTTCAGACAGCCAGGATTCAGGCTGCACAGTCGACAGCTGTAAAGACAGATACCAGGTAAATAGCTGCTATGTGAAAGGTCGAGATGTGACTGTATGTGACTGCATTGGACTGTACTGGAGGTGATGAAGTAGTAATGGATTGGATGCAGCAGGATTGAGTCGGAAAGGATAGGAAAGGATGGGATGAGATTGTATGGTATTGGATGAGATGGGATGGGATGAGATGGGATGAGATGAGACGGGATGGGATTAGGTCCGAAAGAAGGGGATGAGGCGAGATGGGGACAGTCTGGCCAGGCCCGGCCACATCAGGCCATGTCTGCCCAAATCCGTTCAGATCTGCTCCGGGGATGGGGATTGTAGTTTACAGGGGCCATAAACGAAAAAAGATGCCCTAAAGCATCTTCTTGAGAGTGGTGCCCAGAGCCGGGGTCGAACCGGCACGGATGTTTAGTCCGAGGGATTTTAAGTCCCTTGTGTCTACCAATTTCACCATCTGGGCAAAACTCTGATGTTGTCTGGTCGCCGACAACGCACCTAATTATAGAGATTATTGGCCGCTGTGCAAGTGTTTTTTTGAGCGAAAGGCCAACTGTCATCAGACTGCCATATTCCAGGCAGGATTGCTAAGGACTTATGTGTTTTATAGTGCAACTGCAGATGCCTCGGCATACGGGAAAAGGCGATGAGCTTATGTACATGGCCGCTCACTGCATACATCAGGCACGGCATTACGGGCTGCTGTGCACCCCTTTAAGGCTATGCTTACTGGGGCTGCACTTTGCAGGTAAGGCACAGCATTATGGCAGTACTTTATACCCCTGTGCGTTGCCGACCTGGTGAAGACGTTTGGACATAAGGAGGCCTGACGGGTCGGCCTGATGAGGTCAGGTACAAGGTCAATACTCTGCACTGCATGGCACCAGGACTGCACTTTGGCATGACCGTACTCGAGCATGACTGCACTTCATAATGGCTGCACTCAAGCATGACTGCACTTCGTAATGGCTGCACTCAAGCATGACTGCACTTCATTATGACTGCACCTCAGCATGACCCCACAGCAAGATGAAATTGCGGCGGCATGGCTGCATTGCAGGTACTCGTGGTCTTGATTAGGTAATCTGCAGGCAGGGCAGCTGCATGCTGGAAGGTGTATGTGATTTGGTGGGCTTTGATTGCAGGGAAAGGGTAGAAAGGGCCTGATTGGGGCTTAGACCTGGAGTTGCTGAAAGCTTGGCAAGATGGGGCCTGAGCGGCCTGTTTTTTGGCAGGGCTAAAATGAAAAAAGATGCCTGAAGCATCTTTTTTGGAGTGGTGCCCAGAGCCGGGGTCGAACCGGCACGGATGTTTAGTCCGAGGGATTTTAAGTCCCTTGTGTCTACCAATTTCACCATCTGGGCATAATTTGTTGTCTGGTCGCCGACAACGGTGCACATTATAAGGATTTCACTGGCGCAATCAAGGTCTTTTTTAAAATAAATGTAAACAGCAGGTCAAAATCTGACTTTTCGGCTGCCATGAAAACGCTTTGTTATTGATGTATTTATATGTATCTATATAAATGACGGTATAACCGACTAAAGGCTGAATATGGTCAGATACGTGAGTGTATTAAGGTTATTCAGTTATGAATGATGCAGTGACAGGTGGGCTGGAAACTGTAGACAGGCGCTCTCTATTTGTAGATTTTCACCTGTAGCGTGGGAGGATGACATTCCGGGGCAGGTGCCCCGGGATGACATCAAAAGCATCTGCTTCAGTACAGGCATAAGACGGTGCTGACATAAGGAATTACTGACTTTATGCTGCCTGTCATGCTGTGACTGAGCACAGCAGAGCCGGTTGATGGCTGAGCTGGAGTTTCAGCCAGCATGGCGGCTTACTGCTGGATATTCTGACCTTCCTCTTCACGTGGCTCTTCGCCATCGCTTTCTGGGGCGGAGCGGTTGGTCATGGCGTTCTCAAGAGAAATGGACATCTCAAGAATGTGGGCGTCCATCGTGTTCTCGTACTTGATCTCTACGTCCTGAATGTCGACCAGAGGTACGTACTTCTTGATCACTTCCATTATCTCCATCCTCAGCTGAGGAAAAAAATCTGGACAGTTTGTACCTGCTCGATCATTTACAAGAAGTACATGCAGACGGTTTTTGGCGGCCTGCGCTGTGCCAGTTGGCTGTGCAGCCGGCTTGCCTGCAGATGAGGACGTTGAAGAAATAGCTGACTTAATCAGATTAAGGAAAGACATTGTTGCTTGTCCTGTGAATTTTCTGAGCAAATTGTGAACATTGCACTGTGCCTTACTGTCTCTACTGTCCCTTGCGGGACTTAATTACGGGCATAACAGCAATGAAATTATGTTCGGGCTTACCCATGGGGCGGCTGTCACACAAAGATCCCTGTCAGTAACCGTGGCTCTGAAAGACTTACCCTCACCTTCAGATACAGTTCGTAAGCTTATAACGCCTGTGTTCTGACGGTTCTGGTCTGGGCGATGTGTGACTTTACTGTTACTTATTTCAGTATCTGCATGTCATGTGCTCAACCTGATTTTGCCTGAGAGCCGCTGATTGTACGGCCAGTCGGGCATGTAAAAGTTCAGGTTAGGGCACATATGCCATTTGTCTGCATTTGTCATCGCCATCGCTATGGCCTTTTCCTGTGCCTCAGGTACCGGCCTTGCAGCCAGTGAAAGGGCACTGGTATGGTTTCAGGCATCTGGCTCATGCTTGATCCTGCCTTGCAGACTCACAGCTGTTTTGTCAGCAACTGCTGAAATATGAAGCTCTTATGAGCTGATTACCTTGCTAATGCCTGCTGCATTATCGGCCTCAGTGTGAGAGCCTCTGGCTGTCGGTACAGGCGTAGTCGTTCACTGAAGAACAGGCTGCGGGTAAACAGTCAGCCCATAGTTTCAGTTTCTGTAGCTGGCGAAGCTGAGTATGCACGTGCATGAACGGGATACTGATAAAGGGCAGATTAAGAACCGGGCTTAATGATGCCCATGGCAGAGTATTTACTGCCCAGGGGTGTAAGCCGTGGCTTATTTACCTAAAAGCTTCTTGAAAAATGATTTCTTTTCGGTAGTAAAGCGCATTGGGACTTCATTACCCAGAATACGGTCAACAGTGTCCTGATAGGCCTGACCGGCGTTGCTCTTCTTGTCCATGATGATGGTTACACCACTGTTGGAGGCAGTAAGAACCTCTGCAGACTCAGGGATTACACCCAGCAGCTGGATGGTAAGCAGTTCCTGAATGCTCTCCAGTGACAGCATTTCCTCACGGGCAACTCGCTCAGGGTCGTAGCGGGTCAGCAGCAGCTTAGGAATTACCGGATCCCAGCTGTTTACAGCGCGACGTGACTTGGCGTCGATAATGCCAATGATGCGGTCAGAGTCACGTACTGAGGAAACCTCAGGGTTGGTGGTGATGATCGCTTCATCAGCATAGTACAGGGCAATCAGCGCACCGGCTTCAATGCCAGCCGGGCTGTCACAGATAATGTACTCAAAGCCCATCTCTGACAGCTCAAGAAGAATCTTGCCTACGCCTTCGTAGCTCAGGCTGTCCTTATCCTTGGTCTGGGAGGCAGCAAGAATACGCAGATTGTCTGAGTGCTTGTCCTTAATAAGAGCCTGGTTGAGGGTAGCATCACCATGCAGTACGTTGATCAGGTCATAAACTACACGGCGCTCACAGCCCATAATCAGGTCAAGATTACGCAGACCGACGTCAAAGTCGATAACTACTGTCTTGTGACCCTTTAAGGCCAGACCGGTGGAGATAGCGGCTGCAGAGGTTGTCTTGCCTACGCCACCCTTGCCTGATGTTACAACGATGATCTTGGCCTTGAATTTTTCGTTAATTGGGACATCGTCCTGGTTAGACACTCTCTGGTTCTCCTTCTTTCTGGTAGTGCGGGCTGTTCCGCGAGCAGCAGTCTTTTTGGCCGGAGTTGCCTTCTTTGCTGCAGGAGCTTTTGTTTCAGCCTCTACTTTGTTCTGGTCATCTTCAGATGAGTCATCATTTTCGGCTGAATCATCTTTTTCTGTCTTTGCAGACCTGGCTGTTCTGGCAGATCCCTTTTTGGTATCTGCACTCTTGCTCTTGGACTTGCTGTCATTATCAGCTTTGTCCTTGTCAGTTTCAGCCTCAGTCACGGCCTTTTCAGATTCATCATCTGCGCTTTCATCAGCTTTTTTGTCGGACTTTTCTGAGCTGGAGGCATCAGCAGCCTTGTCATCGCTGACAGTATCAGCAGCCTTGTTATCCTTATCGGCACTGTCGTTATTGCTGTCAGCAGCCTTGGTCTGTTCAGCCTTGTCAGTGTCTGTTACGGTGCCGGTGTCGGCCTTGCCAGCAGTAGAGCTTTCAGACTTGTCTGAAGCTGCATTGCTTTGAGCGGTCAGGGCAGTATCCTTTTCTGCTTCAGCAGACAGGCCTGCGTCATTCCTGGAGGTATAGGTCTGAGCTCTGGAGTTTTTCTTGGAACGGGCCATTTAATCTTACCTTGGCAACCTGTTGGTGAAAAATTTGGTAATGGCAGGCATATGCATGTGCTCATGCCTGATGAGGTCCTGTGCTGCGCATAATCACGGGCAACGCTTTGACCGGCGCAGGACAGGGACCATGAGATTATTGATCGTTGTTTGGGCTGTATTCCCGTCATTCCTGTGTTATTGAGGCCTGCTGACTGTTATCCTGCAGGTGTTGACGGGTACTGACTGAGGATGCTTCCTGAAGTCTGTTACAGAGCATATTGCGCTCTTTGCCGCATTGTCCGTCAGGCTTTTGGGCCTGGCTGGGGGCGCTGCATGCTGATCAGGGAGTGCCCGGCAAATCAGTCGATCACGCTCTGATACTTAAGATTGGTATCATCAAGTGAAATTACAACGCCGCGATTTTTGTTGCGCACTGCAGTAAGCAGTGGATCGTTGTAAAGATCCTCGCCTGAGCTGTAGTTTCCGGCAATTGCGACAACGCCTGGGTTGAAGTTGCCCTGAACATGGATAAGAGAGTCTGCCATTCCTGGATCATCGTCATCCATTGGTGCGCCGGCAAAGAGGTCAGCCTCGTTTACATTGCCGAAAACAAAAATGTGGTGTGAGGCAATGATTCGTGCATGAGAACCAAGCGAGCCGTATATTGCAATGGAGCTGTTCTGGGCACTGATTGACTCACCTGAGCGTACATTGCGGCGGATGATTTTTACCGGACCTGGTACCTTTACTTCGTAAGGCACCTGCACTTCATAAGGCTTAATAATAGGAACAGGGACCTTAACTTCGATAAACTGGGTAATGATCCTTGGCTTGAGGTTGGACTCACGGATACGGTTGTAGCGTGAGGAGTTAACCACAGGAATACGGCGACGGGTCAGTGATTCGGCGCGGTCCTCGTTGACCACACCAGTTACGCCGATTAAGAAGAGCTCATGCTCCCGGCAGACGCTCTGCAGTGTCAGAAAGTCAAAAGAGTTGAGGTTACCAACGTCTTCGACATTGAGTACTACAGGTGAGTTGCGCCATGTTCCCATGGAGCCGTCAATTTTTGAGGCCAGGATTGACTCAAGCTCAGCGGCAGTACCTTCACGTATTTTTATGACGGCTATGGAAAAACCTGTATGGGAGATGTCTCCCAGAGGAATTACCTTTTTGCTACCTGTTGGCGCTGAGTCCATTATCAAAATCCTTGTTATTCTGAAATTTCGTATGCTGACCGGATGTTACAGCAATAGCGCAGTTAATGGTTTCTGCAAAATTCAGTACGACCTGTCTTTATGAACTATGCCAGGTTCCTGAGGTCAGGAGTCAGCTCAGGCAAATATAAGACGTAAAACGCCTTTCTCATGCCTTTGCAAGCCCATGACAAGCAATTTTTATGCTGTATCTTAGTCAAATCACTCGATTCTAGCACATCATAACATTCTATCACAGTTTTACTGATGGCCTCGATGGCCTGTATATAAGGAATACAGGGCCAAACGGCTCTCTTTCCCAGCTGCTTTACCAGGGAGTTTGCTGTGCTGAAATCATGCTCCAAAGCCGCACTGGCCAGATTTACAAGTACATATTAATTACCTGAGAGCAACTCCCCCGACCAGCATCCTCCCAGACAACTGCGCAGTCCAGTGCAGAATCCTGTTCACGACAGGATGCTGTTGCCCGTGCACCATCAGATTGCCGGGTAGTGCATCATCAGATGGGCTGCCCATGCGCCATCAGATGGGCTGCCCAGCACCGACAAGGTGGGCTGCCCGTGCAAAAGCACAGCAGCTCTGCATCTTACACAGCGGCGTAGCATGTATAAGCAGGGAGAGAGCGATATACATGTGGCGGCTGTGAACAGTCAGTTAAGATGACAGCGAGCTTGTAAGTTAAGGTGCCGCTTTGCAGGCAGGCAGGGACAGACAGGTGGTCATGCAGGGACAGGTCAGCCGGTAAGGCATGCAAAATCCTTTTTTCAGGGCAGTTGTGATCAAGTCAGTTGCACCTTGGGGCATGGGTAATCATAATAGGGCCATGGAAATTAAGTGATGAGGAGCACTTTCAATGGACCGTCTGGTATACGTTTATAAGAGCAACAAGAAGCTGCGCAGCTTCCTTTATATTGTGGAAAAGGACGTTTTTTCCCATATTCCATCAGGTCTGATGGATGCCTTTGGTGCTCCTGAGTTTGTCATGGTCTTCAAGCTCCATGCTGACCGCAAGCTGCAGAAAATCTCCCCTGAGGAACTTAGCAAGGCTCTGGATGAAAAGGGCTTCTTCCTGCGTATTGACCTGCAGGATGAAGAGGAGAACATGCTCAATCAGGAGCGCAAGCGTCTGGGCCTGCCTCCACTTGAGCGCGAGCAGATTGCCGATTATTTCCACTAGATTTCGGAATATGGGGCTGTCCTGCAGATGCAGTTGAGTTGAAGCTGCAGGCGGCCTCCATTATCCAGGTTCTGAGCCGCAAAAGAGCGGCTGACCTGATCACAATAGAAAAAGCGCCCTTTCATGGCTGGTGAGAGGGCGCTTTTTTCGTATCGTACCGACAGTTAAGCATTGTGCAGTTCAAAAGGCTGCTGTTGGGACAGCAGTCTCATGGCTGATACTGCCTTATGACTTAAGGGCTGGCCCGGCATAAGGCATGGAATCAGCTATTGCATCAGCCCTGACATAAGCCGGTCATAGGGCATGGCATCAGTCTGGTCATAGAGCATGGCATAAGCCTGGTCATAGGGCATGGCAGCAGCCCTGACATCAGGACTGGTGAACTTACTGCAGGGCCGTCATGACTTGCCTGCGGCCGTTACATTTTCTTCTTGCTCTCTCCTGTCTTGAGCTTGCTGAGCTGATAGCACAGCAGAGTGTAGTCCCTGGTCTGCTTGCGGTCCCTGGTGAAGCGCTTAATCTTGGTAGTGAGGCTGTTAACAGTCTCAACAGGACTGATAAAGCTTTCATCATGAAGCATGTTTTCAAAACCTACCTGTCCAAGGCTGTCGCCCTTGAAGTTCTCGCAGTCCATCACACCGTCGGTATACAGCAGGATGCTGTCGCCATCATCGATGCTGAATGTCATACTCTTGAAGTTCTCAGAGGCAGCCGCACCGATGACAGGTGCGGTACGGCAGTCAATGTAGTCAAAGCCCTGCTCCTTCTTGTAGATAATAGGCAGGTTGTGACCGGCATTGAAGTACTCAACATTACCGTTGCGCTGGTCAACTATGATGATGCATACAGAAGTCAGAATGGACTTTGGATTGTTATCCACAATGTTCTGATTGAGCTCCTGCATGGCTCGTCCCAGAGGCAGTCTGATGGACTCGGACAGACGTATAAGCTGACGTATCAGAGCAATATTGATTAGAGCAATATTGGTTGAAAGGGCACCGGCATCATTTATTGATCCGACAAAAATGGCCAGGCGGTGGTCACCAAGCTCAAAGACATCATAAAAGTCCGATGCTCCCTGGTAACAGGCCTCAGTATGGACATTAAGGGTATTGCTGAAGCTCTCCTTGAGGAAAATCTCACGGTTGACCGCGCTGTGACGCAGCTGGTCAATATAGTGCTTCTCGCTTTCCTCCATGTCGCGTGCCTTGTTGATCTGGAGAATTTCCTGGATCGACTGGTACACGGTTTTGCCCATCAGTCTTATGTGGGACGACAGTGCGCCGATTTCGTCATTGCGCTTAGGCAGGCTGTCGCATATACGCTGCAGCAGGACGGGATCCTGAAGCAGGGTTGCAAGATGCTTAATCTTGTTATTGATAAGCTTAATATCATCAGCATCACGGCTGGTCGTTTTGACCAGAACAATGACAATAATAAGGGCAAAGATCAGACCTGCTATGCCCACCAGTGCCAGGAACCAGTACAGCTGGGAGGTCATGCGGCTGTTATCGCTGTTAATCAGCACAAACCAGTTGTAATTCTTGAAGGCTCCCAGCGAGGCGTACTGACCGGTATCAGGGTCATAAAACTGAACAGCACCACGAAGACGGGCTTCGAGAATCAGATCCTCGTCAAGCAGGGAGACAATATCGTCTCTGTTCTTGAGAGTTCCTGCCAGAGGATTGAGATCAGAGTCGATCAGGGTGATGTTATACGGACTGGTAATGCTGTTGGACAATACAGTCTCATTAAGAGAGTTTGATATAAGGCGTTTGAGGGTATCTTCCTGCTGTTTGAGCTTGGAAATGTCGGTAATGATGACTATGAGCTGATTGGAGCTCAGGCTCAGTGGTGCCACAATGGCAAGGAAAGCACGCTCATTGTTTACACTGTGACGCCTTTGCGCCTGACGGTAAGAAAGCGGCTGTTCTTCTGCAGCTTTGGCGCCGGTGGTTATGGCATCAGTTTCATTTTCAGCCTGGGCGCCACTACTGGAAGAGTAAACATCTCTTTGCTGTAGATAATCACGCTCTGCTGCAATGGATGCAGCTGTTGAGTAGCGCAGGTTACGTTCCTGGATGTCGTTGTTAAAACGAGGGTCATCATCATTAAAGGCATGATTGTGACCATCATCTTTGTGATGCGGTCCACTGGCCTGAGAGTCTGAGACGACAGTGCCGCTTTTAATAACAGAACCGTCACTGTCCAGCCCAACAATGTTATCAGCAGTTACAGGTGATCCCATGTTTGCAGAGATAAAGCTGTCACCGTCTGAGGTCAGGACGTCAACGCGATGTATATCTTCGTCTTCTTCGTACTCACCTGACAGGCGGTTATACATGCCTGGAGCGACCGGACTGTCATCTGTATCAGCATTACGTACGCTTTTGAGAATAACGAAGAAAGAGTGATCAGCATTGTTGTTGTTATAAAGAATGTTGCTCAGTGTTCGCTCATCATTGGCCAGCTCATCAAGGAGTACACGGTCCCGGTTCTTGATGAAAATGTCCTGCTCAGGATTTCTGGTATTGATGGAAAAAGCAATGAAGCCCAGCTTGTTTAGCTGAGTCAGATGGCTCTGCAGCTTGATTCTGTTGTTATTGAAGTCAGGGCTTTCAGCACCAATGAGAAAGGACTCATTTGGATCATCAGCCGGCCTGATAAAGAAATTGCTGTAGCGCTCAAGGCTGCGGTCAACAATAGGACGACGAATACTCAGAGAGTTGTCTTCCTCATTAAGGTCAAGATCTCCCGAAGCAACAGCCTGAGCGGCTGCAGCAGCAACATCAGCATCACCAGGAGCCCTGATGGCATCGCCAAGATTGCGGGCGGATCCATGAATGCCTGTGCCGGATGGAGTTGATGCAGAAGGGCCATAGCCATCATTGGAGCTGGTGCGGCTGAGCTGAGGAATAGGGCTGTAGATAATGCCAAAGTTCTCAGATACTGCCTCCTTTTCGGCGGCAGATGAGTGAGCAGCCTTCTCGGAACTTGCTGCAGAGGCAGCAGTGCCTGGAGCAGATGCGCCACCTTCAGTCATGCGTCTTGCCAGGTCCTCAAGGCCAGCGAGGCCTGATTCCTCATGTGCCTCACGAACACCTGGTGATGAGATGACATCGGAGCTTTCCACTGCGTGTACGTCAGAGACTGGGTGAGAACTGGCGGTATCGGATTCACCTGTGACATCAGCATCATCGGTCTGAGCCGAACCGTTATCCAGCTGACGCTGGCGCTCTGCCAGCAGTGAGCTGTCAAACAGCGGATCGAGTTTAACAATATTGCCGCCGTCTTTTTCTTCTTCAACAGGACCGGCGGTCACCTGATCATTTTCCCCACCTGCAGCTGAAGCATCCTTGCTTTTATTCTCCATGCTGTGAGCCAGAGACTCGAGGTAAAGGTCAGATGAAGTGGCGCTTTTATCCATGCCCGGGACGGATGCTGATCCTGTTTTGACGTAATCAGGGTGATACCGTCCTGCAGGGGTGTACTGGTTTTTAAATGGAGCTGCGCCAATAGTGGCCAGACCGCCCTGACTTATGGCATCTACTTTCTGACCTTCACTGTTTACAAAACGGGATGGATCTGAGGCTGTGTCGTGGGCAGCATCAAGAGCTTCGGCAAAACTGGTGCTGTTTTCGGTATGGCGGGCATCCAGAGGCATTGGAATGGTGACATCGCTGCCATCATACTGACTCTGGTACGTAAAGTCGCCTGAGTGAGCTTTATCAAGAGCCGAAATAATAGAGGCACCAGTAGTGCCGTCCAGCAGCGCTACAGTTTCCTTGAGGTCGGTAATATAAGGAGAGTCAACACGGCCAGTATTACGGTTGATGGTTGTGCCCTGGCCCGTGGTACCGGCTGAGTCATTAAGTGGGGCTTTGCTCCTGTCATCCCGCTCCAGACGCGATGGCGGTATGGTCCTGCCGCTGTCAGTATTTTCCTGATTGGATGCTACAGACATGGCGTGTGGAGATGGCGATGGCGCAATAAGGGCACTGCGGGCATGCGAGGCTGACAGGTTGAGATCAGCTACACGGGTGTACTGAGCTGAAAGATCAACTATGCGATAGAGGCGGAAGAGCTCATTTCTGATTATGGAAAGGTTGGAAAGCTCGGAAACACGCGAGTAGAAGATGCTGTTTTCCAGATCCTGGATACAGAAGTTAAGGGCATGCTGCTGCTGAAGAAACTGTTCTTCCTGCTGTCTTTTATCCCAGTAGCCATAGCTGATGAGGACCATGCCCACAACAGGGATGGTCAGGCTCAGGGATGATACAAGGAGCATGCGGCTCTTAAGTGAGGTGATATTCAAACGCATGATATTCCACGCCTGAAAATGTTGATTCCTGGACCGTCTCAAGCAGATAAACAGAGACTTGTTATGCAGAAAAAGGCCTTCAATCGAAGAGGTCACTGAAAAGGCCGTTGCTCAGCCCACTGCACAGGCCGTTGCACAGTCCACTGCCAGTCAGACAACTGCCTCAACGGCAGCCAGGTCGGCAGCAGGCAGCCGACAGCCCCTCCAGCCCATTGGTTCGAAAACCGATAATCACAAAGCTGACGGGCTCAACAGACTGCTGGTTAAGCAGCCAAATGTCTGAACTGCCCTGTGTTTAAGGCAGGCCGACACAGCTGTAGTCCATACACTGAGCAAACTGTCTGATATGCCTACCAGAGGTCGGGTCACACCTGCCATGTGATCGGGCATCAGCCTGCGGTCAGGCCTTATGTCTGTCGACCAGGATAGCCAAACTGCACAGCTTAATCAGCTGGACAATGATGCATAGGACAGCTGAGTGACTTCCTTACAGGATATATGTGCTGATCCGGAATTGCGTTAAGGCGGTCTGCATCTTATCTGATTACTGTAATGAGAACAGTTCTGTCTTAGCAGATGTAGTGTTTAAATTAATTTCAAACAATGAGAGACCGTCAGGCTGCTCAGGCTGGTTTCCAGACCACAGGCTTTTGTTGGATCCTGGGCTCAGATTCATTCCTGTTGCGTCATTTAGGGATTGAAGCGGTAATGCTTTTGTCGTTACAGCCTGCTATTAGCTGCAGGAGCTTAGTGCACTGAAATGACAGTGCATGAGCAGACACCAGCTGTGTTTAACCAGAAAGTGACTTGAGTACTGGCCGACAGGGCTGAACGGCTTATTAAATCAATATTACGCAAGCTTTGACAGTCGGGCAATAACTCCCGGGGTTGTACACTATGCTGCGTTAAGGAAATTGCCGTGACTCAAGTAAGACTCCTGCCTGAGCCGGGCTGCATGCGGTAGACCATTCTTGAGGCCTTGGATCTTTCATATGTCATGACATGACAGCGGCGGTATTGGCCTTTACCTGTGCCCGGTCAGCTGGAATGTTTTAACACAGGAAGCTCTGTGGCAGCTGATCAGTCACAATGAGCTCAGAATAGAAAGATCATATTACTTTTGACCCAAAAGCCCCTTTATTTAAAGTCAAAAATCCTACTCAGATCGCCTTATAAGGACTTTTTAGGGCAGGCTGTGGTTAAAACTCTCTGTAACATATCGATATATCTATAATGCACTGTACTTAACATCCTCCTTGAGCTTCTTATGAGCACCATGGCCACCTTTCCAATATTCGCATCATCCCGCTAAAAGTCATTGCAAACCTGTGAGACAAATGGTCATGAACAGGTGCAGCTGACCATATTGCCGGGCGCAGTCAAAGCAAATATGGCTGGTTTCGTACGCTCATGGCATCTGCAGGAGCCAGCTTGCATAACAGGTACATGCTGGCTGCAGCTCGGGTGCATACCAGTTGCAGCTCGGGCGCATGCTGGCTGCAGCTCGGGTGCATACCAGTTGCAGCTCGGGCGCATGCTGGCTGCAGCTCGGGTGCATACCAGTTGCAGCTCGGGCGCATGCTGGCTGCAGCTCGGGCGCATACCGGTTGCAGTTCGGGCTCATGCTGGCTTCAGCTCTGGCGCATGCCGGTTTCAGCTCGGGTACATGCTGGCTGCAGTTCGGGTGCATACCGTTTGCAGCGCAGCTGCATATTGGTTGCATAGCTGGCCCATGCCTGGCGCAGTCGGGATCGAGGCTGAGTACGTGGCAGACTTTGCGGTTGTGCAAGCTGTCGAGATCGCGGTTGCGCAAACAGTTTTGTGCGAGGTCACGGTCGTGCTGGCGGGCGCGCAGTGGTCGTGCCTGCGGGCGCGTGCACAGGGTCAGCTCTGGTATTTGAGTCTGCGCCTCTGAGCTGTAAGCAAAAATCTGCGCCTGTGCAGCATAAGCTGTGTGCATTAATCGGGCGTGTGATGGAGATCTTGCTTTAAATTGCAGCAAAATTGCATTTTCAGTGGGGAGAAATACCGTAATTGCGCGCTTTCGCTGTGCATATAAAACTAAAATTTGAACTTAAAAATGTAACGAAGAAAAATAAAAGCATAGTTTCAGCTACAAGAGGATGCAATCTATGCGATGTGAATTTTGTTCCATCATGGTCGCTGCTGTGAGCATGATGATCTGTGGGGCCGCTTCGGCCGAGCCTCTGGCAGGGGTCGCTGCCGAAACCTTAAGTTCCATGACCAGTCTTAATGCACGACTGCAGTCGACCCCAGATAATATTATTGATGCAGTTACACAGGTCAGCACAGCTGAGCCGTCCAGGGGCCTGAACAGTTTTGAAATGGCCAGCCGTGAGCATCTTAGTCTGGATGAGGGGCACTACGGTTATTCAGGTGAGATCAATGACTATGCCCTTACCGAAGAGGCACTGCGTAATGCCGCAGATATTATCCAGAAGCTGATAAGTGATGAATTTGCCGCAGCTGAGCAGATAGAGCGCTACCAGCAGCTGCACAGCGAGTCCAACAACGATTTTGAAGCTGATAGCAAGGAAGCAGACAGCACATATGACGAGGGGGCAGCTGCTGCGACACCTGCAGAAACAGCTGTAATTTCAAGCACAACAGCAGCTGCAGATTCAGCAGCTGAAAATGAAAGCACAACAGCAGCTGCAGATTCAGCAGCTGAAAGTGAAAGTGCAGTGCAGTCTGCTGCAGCGCCTGAAGGACCGGACAGTGCTGCCAATGGTTTTGTTATTGTCTGTGCCATCATGGTCATACTCATGTCAGTCCCGGGTATCGCGCTATTCTATGGTGGCCTGGTGCGCAGTAAGAATGTGCTCTCCATTATTCAGCAGAGCATAGTAGCCTTTGGTATCTGCTTCATCTTATGGTTCCTGTTCGGGTACTCATGGGCATTTGGTCCTGCAGATGCCGAAGAAAGCTGGTTCTCTTTGATCTTAGGTGGTAACGACAAGATCTTTTTGAGGGGCATCACTTCGGAATCATTATCAGGCTCCCTTTCTGAATTTGTATTTATTGTATTCCAGGGCGCTTTCTGTGCTATTTCAGCCTGCATTATCGTTGGAGCCACCGCAGAACGTATCCGTTTTGGCGCTCTCATGACCGGTATTGCCATATGGGCAGTCTTTTCCTACTTCCCTCTGGCTCACATGGTATGGGGCTTTGGACTTATCGAACATCTCTTTGAGGCCTGGGATTTTGCCGGCGGTACCGTAGTTCATATTAATGCCGCCGTAGCCGGTATTACGGCAGCCCTGATGACAGGTCCCCGTATTGACCTGCACCGCACTGCCATAACTCCACACTCTCTGCCTTTTACCTATACCGGCTGTGCCCTGCTTTGGATAGGCTGGTTTGGTTTTAACGCCGGTTCTGAGCTTTCACCTGATGGTGTAAGTGCTCTGGCTTTTATCAACACCGTTCTGGCACCGGCAGCAGGAGCCCTTACCTGGTCACTTGCCGAGAAATTTTTCAATGGCACTACATCATCACTGGGTTCATCATCAGGCGTACTGGCAGGACTTGTTGGTATTACCCCGGCCTGCGCTTATGTCAGCCCTGCAGCCTCAATCATTATAGGTGTACTGGCAGCCTTGCTGTGCCTGTGGGGCGTAAGAGGCTTCAAGCGCATGACCGGAGTCGATGACAGTCTTGATGTCTTCGGTGTCCACGGCCTTGGAGCCATTGCCGGAGCCATACTTACCGGTATCTTCTGTTCCCCTGATCTGGGTGGCACCGGCTTTAAAGGCTCTCATACCGGCATGTTAAGCCAGACAATGGGTCAGATAGGAAGCATCATTATTACAGTTGCCTGGTCAGGAGCAGTATCAGTAGCTGCGTTCTGGATTGCAGGAAAACTGTTTGGCGGTCTGCGCGTTTCAGGTGAGGACGAGCGCATTGGACTTGACCTGACCTGCCACGGTGAGCGCGGCTATACCTCTTAACTTTTCAGACTGTTGTCTGTCACCTCAATATTCAGCCCCCAGTCTCCTGCAAGACTGTGCGAGAGATGGCAAAGCCATGACAGAGCAAGATGCATTGCCCTGTCAGAGTCAAAGGCCGCACCGGCAAGTCAGGTCGACACTGCTGGTCGAGTCTAAGGCCTCAGGTATAAAACCGGCTGCAGCAATGACCGGAAATGCCTGTGGCTCTGGCAGTTGCTCTTGCAACGGCAATTACAAGCCAATTGCAATTGCCGTGTCAATTGCTGTCGCTCTGGCTGTCGCACAGCAATAAGCGTGGGAGTTGGGGGAACATTGGCCATGTCAGACCTGGCTGACAGACAATCAGTGAGCCATACGCCGGAATCACACCATCCGGTATTATCAGTATGAAAGGAAAGGATCATCAGCCTTTCATTTTCCCGGGCAATGCGTCCCGGGATTTTGCATATTTAAGAGACGCAATAAGCAGCAGCTGCAGCAGCGGCAGCTGCTGCAGCGCTGCGCATGGTAAAGACTGGGGAATGTCGGCCGGGAGCAACAGCGGCTTTGGGTACAGGAGTGAGGGCGCGGCAAGTATTCGGCTTAACAGTGTGCTGGCACGGGATGTCACAGGCGGCCCGGGCCTGCAAAGTTGATCAGGTTTTTCCCTGGTACAGACCAGGTTACAGTATTTTTCTGGTGTAGAGCTGGCATTGTCGGTGGCTTAAATATGTGGGGGAGTCAAAGTAATGGTACTTATTGGTGGTTAACAGGGATTTTTTGATGGGGTGATACTAAAAATTACAGGCTGTCATGAACTTTTTTTAAAAAATTTTCAGGGCGTGATTCAGGTCACAAAAGCTCATACGCATGGGGTTTTAGCCCTCCCCATGGGCTGTAGAATATTAAGTTTGTATGAAAAAACTTTAAAAAAGCTGTTGACGTGGGGTTGGAAATCATTAAAATACGTCTCCGCTGTCACGCACTGAGGCGTGAAGCTGCAAAAGCCCGGCGCTTTTGAGTTCTTTAAAAATCAGTAAGTACAGACAATCTGTGTGGGTTCTTTAAGTTAAGAACTTTGAGTTTTGCCAACAAACTGGCAACTGGTTACAGTTGCACTTCAAACGAATCATTAAAGTGAAGAGTTTGATCATGGCTCAGATTGAACGCTGGCGGCAGGCCTAATACATGCAAGTCGAACGGTAACAGCAGAGGAGCTTGC